>JBMFOQ010000007.1:0-25772 GCA_049969555.1 Minisyncoccia bacterium | reverse complement strand
AATATAATGGAGAAACTGCTAATATTGATTCCTTTTGAGAACATAGGATTAGAAAAATATGTTCAAAATTTATCTCTATTTGCAATTTTGTCGCCGGTTGTTTTCTTATATTTATTAATTTTTATACTCCTTTTTGGTTTTCTTTTCTTATAGGCTTGATTTCTAGTTTAATTTTTGATATTTTTTACTTTCATCTCTGGGGAATAAATTTTTTTCTATTTCTTTTCTTAATTGCTTTAGAGAAATTTTTATTAAAAATTTTTGAAAAAAAATCAATTTTTACCTGCCTTATAATTGGTGAATTATTGATTCTAATTTATTTTCTGGGAATTTTTATTACCTTTTTTGTTCTCAAGCAGCCGCTTCCTTACTTAAATTTATTCTCTTCTTTATTAATTAATATGCTTATTTACTGCTATTTGTTAACTTTATTTTATTTTAAGGAAACTCTCTAAAATTACCTGATAAAAATTTTTATGTTATCATCTAATTTTAAAATTAAAAGAAAAAAGAATACCATTGAACCGGAAGAAATTTTGCTTGACAGAAAAAACTCTGAAGAGGATTCTTTAGAAAAATTAGAGTGGCCAATTAAGCCCTCATTTTTAAAAATTGTTTTTTGGTTAAGCCTCATTTTCTTTTTGCTGGTTTTTTTACGCCTTGGCTATTTAGGAGTTGTCAAAGGAGATTTTTATTCAAAGCGAGCAGAAAATAATCATATTCGCTATTATTATGTCAATGCTCCACGAGGAATTATTTATGACCGTTATCATCAGCCTTTAGTTTTAAACATCCCTTCTTATAGCTTAATTTTGGTGCCAGTAGATCTACCAAAAAATCAAGAAGAGAGAAATAAAACAATAGAAGAGGTATCTCGTATCTTTAATTTGAACCCCTATGAGATTATTCTAAAACTTGAAGAAAAAAAAGAAATTAGTTTAGAGCCGATTTTAATTAAAACTAATTTAGAAATAGATGAGGTAAGGCAATTCGAAACGAAAATAATTAATGCTTCAGGTTTTGAAATTATTGAGGATAATAGCCGATTTTATCCCTATAAAGAAACAATGGCACATTTAATTGGCTATGTAGGTAAAATGAGTAAAGAAGATATTGAAAAATTCCCTTCTTATCCCTTAACTTCAATTATTGGAAAAGCAGGATTAGAAAGTTATTATGAAAATTATCTTCAAGGTAAACCCGGCAAAAGATTAATTGAGGTTGATGCCAGTTATAAAGTTATCAAGGATTTAGGCTCGCAAGAGCCAGTAAGCGGCAATGATTTAATTACAACAATTGATAAAGATTTACAATTAGAATTATATAATTCTTTAGAAAAATATACTTCTCAATTAAATATTAAAGGAGCAGCGGGAATTGCTTTAAATCCGAAAACTGGGGAAATATTAGCAATGGTTAGCCTGCCTTCTTATGACCCAAATGTTTTAACCAAAGGAAGTCCGGCAAAAACTATAGAAAATTATTTCACTAACCCTTATCATCCTCTTTTTAACAGAGCAATTTCTGGGCTTTATCATCCTGGTTCTACTATCAAACCACTGATGGCAATTGCCGCTTTAGAGGAAAACATCATTAGTCCCACGAAAAAAATTTATGATGAGGGAGAAATAGTTATTACTAGCCCTTATAACCCTAATCAGAAATATGTTTATCACGACTGGAAAAAGCATGAATGGGTTGATTTAAAAAAGGCAATTGCCGTTTCCTGCAATGTTTATTTTTGGACAGTTGGAGGAGGGTATAAAGATATTAAAGGTTTAGGAATAGAAAAAATTAAAAAATATTGGTTAGATTTCAATTTAGATAAAAAACTAAATATAGATTTAGGGGGTGAGACGTTGTCAGTATTGCCAGATCCTAATTGGCTAAAAGAGGCCCGGAAAGAAGACCCAATCTGGAAATTAGGAGATACTTATAATGTTTCCGTTGGCGAGGGAAATCTTCTGCTTACTCCTTTACAAATTATCAGTTATATTTCAACTATTGCCAATAACGGTCAGTTAATGAAACCATTTATTGTGGAAAATATTGTTTCTCCGCCGGGACAAACTATTTTTCGTCAAAAACCAACTATTCTTCACATTCTTAACGCTTCTTTAAATAACATAAAGTTGGTTCAAGAAGGATTAAGAGAAGTAATTTTGTCGGGCACAGCCCAATCATTGAAATATCTTCCTTTTGAAGTTGCTGGAAAATCTGGTACTCCAAAATTTATGACTGGCGGCAGAGAAACCTATCATTCAATTTTTGTTTCGTATGGTCCTTATGAAAATCCTGAGATTGCCTTGATAGTTTTATTAGAACAGCCACCGACAGGTTCTTTAGCCACTTTGTCAATTACTGAAGAAGTTTTGAATTGGTACTATTATAATAGAATCTTAACAAATTCTAATAATCAAACCATCCGGTCGAATAATTAAAATTAATTCTTTATTCTTTAAAAGATAAATTTTATTTGATTTATTTTCTCTAAAAATTTAATCAATATGACCCAATATATTACCCCTGAAACTTATCAAAAACTTAAAGAAGAATTAGAAGAATTAAAAACAGTTAAGCGTCGAGAAATTGTTCAAAGAATTAAAGAAGCAAAAGATTTGGGCGATCTTTCGGAAAACGCTTCCTATCAAGAAGCAAAAGAAGCGCAGTCAAAACTCGAGACAAGAATTATAGAATTAGAATCCTATCTAAAAACCGTCTCGATTATTCACCATCCAAAAACTAATGGCCAAGTAGTAGAACTTGGTTCAACTGTTATTGTTCAATCCTTAACTCCTCCACGCGAAAGGAAAACTTTTACTATTACCGGTTCTTTAGAAGCAAATCCTTTGGAGGGGAAAATTTCTAATGAGTCGCCTTTGGGTCAGGCTTTTTTGAAAAAGAAAAAAGGAGAAATAGTAGTTGTCAAAACCCCTAAAGGTGAGGTAAAATATAAAATAGTAAAAATCCAATAAAATATTTATGTGAGGGTAGGCCTTTTGGTTGGATTTTAAATTAATCAAAATATATGATAAAAGATATTATCAAAGAAAGAATAAAAAAATTAAAAGAATTAGAGAAAAAGGGGGTTAATCCTTATCCGGAAAGAAGTTTAAGGGAGTATTCAATAGAAGAGGCTCTAAAGAATTTTTCAGCTTGGGCAAGAAAAAGAAAAGTTATCGTTCTTGCCGGAAGAATTATCGCTAAAAGAGGCCATGGAGGAGTGATTTTTTGCGACATTAAAGATGAATCTTTTAAAATCCAGTTAGTTTTGAAAGAAGATGAGTTAGGAGAAAATTTGATTGATTTCTTTGAAAAATATTTTGATATCGGTGATTTTATTGAAGCAAAAGGATATTTATTTACTACTCAACGAGGAGAAAAAAGCCTTTTGGTTAAAACATATTCTCTTTTAAGCAAAAGTTTAAGACCTTTACCAAAAGCTTGGTATGGGTTAGAAGATATAGAAGAAAGATATCGTAAAAGATATCTTGATTTAATTTTAAATAAAGAAGTTAAAGAACGATTTATTTTACGTTCGCAGATTATCAATTTAATCAGAGAGTTTTTAAATAAAAAAGGATATTTGGAAGTAGAAACTCCAGTATTACAAACTGTTTATGGTGGCGCAAATGCCCGTCCTTTTATTACTGAATTAGAAGCTTTAAAAACTAAACTTTATTTAAGAATTGCTCCCGAGCTTTGTTTAAAAAGATTAATCATTGGCGGATTTAATAAAATTTACGAGATTGGGAAAAATTTTAGAAATGAAGGAATAGACAGAGAGCATAATCCGGAATTTACAATGTTAGAACTTTACGCTGCCTACCACACTTCTAGAGACTTACAAAAATTAACAGAAGAATTATTGTTTTATATCACCAAAAAAATTAATAAAACAACAGAAAGAAATATTGTTCTGCCTAAGAAATTTAAAGAAATAGATTACGAAGAATATCTTTTTAGAAAAACCGGCTTGAAATTAAATGATAGTGATGATAAATGGTTGAAAAAAGCAAAAGAGCTGAAAATAGAATTAACTGGCAAAGAAACAAAGGAAAAAATTTGGGATGGAGTATTCAAAAAGTTCAGAATAGAGTTAGAAGAACCCTGTTTTATTGTTAATCAACCAGTAGAAATTTCGCCTTTAGCAAAAAGATTAGAAAATCAGTCACATAAAGTTAGCCGTTTTCAATTCATTTGGAAAGGATGGGAAATCGTAAATGCTTTTTCTGAGCTCAACAATCCAATTGAACAAAAAGAAAGATTTGAAAATCAGTTAAAAATGAGAAAAAGGGGAGATTTAGAAGCCCACCCCCAAGACAAAGAATTTATTGAAGCCTTGGAGTATGGAATGCCACCCACTGCGGGGTTAGGCATCGGGATTGATAGATTAGTGGCTGTTTTAACTGGTGCTCCCTCATTAAAAGAGGTTATTTTCTTTCCTTTTATGAAATCTCGAAAATAAAAATCAATTTTACAAAATTAAAAATTATTAAAATATAATATTATGTTGGATATTAAACTTATTCGAGAAAAACCCGATTTTGTAAAAGAGGGGATTAGAAAAAAGGGAGTTGAACCAACTCTCGTTGATAAAGTTTTAGATTTAGACGAAAAAAGAAGAAAAATTATTCAGGAAGTAGAGCGATTAAGGGCTAAAAGAAACGCAATCAATGAAAAATTAAAAGAAGCAAACGAAAAAGAGAAACAGGAAATAATTAACGTCTTAAAAGAAGCAAAAATTTTTTTAGAAAAACAGGAGGAAGAACTGAAAAAAATCGAAGGACAAATGAAGGAAATAATAAGTTTGTTGCCAAATTTACCCCTGCCAGATGTTCCCGATGGCAAAGACGAAAATGATAATGTAGTTATAAAAGAAGTTGGTCAAAAGCCAAAATTTAATTTTAAACCCCTGGATTATCTTACACTGGCTGAAAAATTAGACATTATTGATGTAAAAAGAGCAGCCAAAACTTCTGGCTCTCGTTTTGGCTTTTTAAAGAAAGATGGCGTTTTATTAGAAATGGCTTTAATGAAATTTGCCTTTGATAAATTAGTTAAAAAAGGATTTATTCCTTTAATTCCACCAGTAATGATTAAACCCGAATTAATGTGGGCAATGGGTTATTTAGATAGAGGAAAAGAAGAAGTTTATTATTTAGAAAAAGATAATTTATATTTAGTGGGTACTTCTGAACAAATTATTGGTGCAATGCATGCTGAAGAAATTTTTGAAAAAGAAGAATTGCCAAAAAGATATTTAGGTTTTTCTTCCTGTTTTAGACGAGAAGCAGGTTCTTATGGAAAAGATACCAAAGGAATTTTAAGAGTTCATCAATTTGATAAAGCTGAAATGTTTGTTTTTACTACGCCGGAAAATTCTCAAAAAGAACACGAATTTTTGTTGTCATTAGAAGAAGAATTAATGCGGGAGTTAGGTCTGCCTTATCGGGTTTTAAACATTTGTAGCGGTGATTTGGGAGACCCCGCGGCTAAAAAATATGATATTGAGGTCTGGATGCCTGGTCAAAACGAAGGAAAGGGACAATATCGCGAAACTCATTCTACCTCTAATTGTACTGATTATCAGGCAAGACGTTTAAACATTAAATATAAAAATAAAGTAACTAACACCAATGAATTTATTCATACTTTAAATGGCACCGCTTTTTCTCAGCGTCCTATTTTAGCCATTATTGAAAATTATCAAACTAAAGAAGGCTATGTAAAAATACCAAAAGTTTTATGGAAATATACTAATGGTAAACGTATTATTAAAGGATAGTTATGAAAGCAAAGAAAAGCCAGTTAATTCTAAAAAGAAGAAAACGAAGGTTGAAAATAGTTTTGATTATTTTAGGTATTGTTTTATTGTTTTTTTTAATTTATTGGTTTATTTTTCTTTCTAATTTTTTTCAAATAAAAGAGGTTAATATCTTAAATAGCAAAGAAGAGAATCAAGAAGAATTATTAAAAGAAGTTAATCAGTATTTTCAAAAAAGAAATACAAAATTTGTTCCTTTAATTATTTATAAGGTCCTTCCTCAGACAAGAAATAATTACCGCAATATGCTGTTATTTTCCAAGGAAGGGTTGGCAAAGTTTATCAAAAACAATCATCCGGAAATCAAACAAATCAATGCTTCTATTTCTGTTTCTAAACAAATACTGACAATAGAAGTCATTTTTAGAGAAATTGAATATCTTTTTTGCGAGAAAGAAGAATGCTATTTGGTAGATAAAGTAGGGGTTGTTTTTGAAAAAGCGCCTTCAGTAAGTGGTTCTTTAATAAAGATTATAAATAGCCCAGTTTCTTTAAAGATAAAACTTGGCTCAACATTATTTACTAAAGATTTCTGGCAAAAAATAGATAAATATTATTTCTTGTTTGATAAACCTGATAGTCCACTTAAAATAAGATCTATTATTATCGACCCAAATAATTTAAATTCCATAAAAATCAAAACAGAGGAAGGATGGTTTTTATATTTAGACCTTAAAGAAAATCCAGAATATATTCTAAAAATTGTTTCCCAAATAAAAGAAGAAAGGAATTTATCTAAAATTGAATATCTTGATTGCCGTTTTCTTCCTAAAATCTATTTAAAATAAACCTTTTTATTGGTATAATATAAATATGTCAGAATCAGAATTTCAAATTATTAAAGAAAGGGTTAAGAAAAAAGAAGCCCATGAGGAAATCAAAAAACCAGAAGAAATAGTGGTAAAAGAAGCTATTGGCGAGAGAATTGAAGAGGCATTAAGAGACTTACCGCCTTTAATGACAGAGAAAATTAGTACTCTATCGACTACTAACATAACCAAGGTCCAAATTGGAGGGGATGAATTCCAAAAAAAAGTTCAGGAGTTGGTAGAAATTGCTTTTGAAAAAAATATTCCTTATGCTGTTAATTTAGCCCGGAAATCTGGTAATTATTCCTTAATAGACGCTTTTCATGATGCTTTGGTGAAATATTTTATAGAAAAATCAGTCTCAGAAAAAGAACTATGATCTTTTTTATTCCTCTTTTATTTTTTGGATTTGCTTTAATCGTTTTTTTTCTTTTTTATAAAAATTTTTTCCGTCAGGAAGTAAAACGGAGTTTAGATTCTCGCTTGTTTTTAGTTAAAGTTCCGCGCGATTTTATCTCTGAAGACCAAAAACAACAATTTAAAAATTTTTCTTCTTTTGCTGCTCTTTTTGAACAATTTATCGAAGCCTTTAGTAAATATAAAAAAGAAATAATATTCGAACTAGCCATTCCTTTTAATACCAAAGAGATATGTTTTTATTTGGCTTGCTTTAAAAAAGATGTTGATTTTGTGATCAAAAATCTTTCCGCCCTTTTTCCTTATTCTCAAATAGAACAAATAAAAGAAGACTACACTATTTTTTGTCCTAATTACAAAATTTCTGCCGCTTATTTAACTTTAAAAGATTATTTTTGTTTACCAATTAAAACTTTTAAAAACTTTGAGCAAGATCCTTTAGATTCAATGATTACTGCGATGACAAAGATTGAATTAGAAGAGGGAGCGGCAATCCAGTTAGTTTTAAAAACCGCAGATAATTCTTTTAAAAAGAAATTAAACAAAATTCGGGAATCAATTCTTAAAGGGAGTTCGCTAAAAGAAGCAATCGTCTCGCCAAAAGAAATGATATTTAAAACCCTAAAAGATATTAATAAAGCCAAAGAAAAAGAGGAAAAAGAAAAAGTGCCAAAAATTGATGAAAACTTAATAAGAGCAATTGAAGAAAAATCTCAATTTCCCTTATTTAATGTTAATCTTCGTTTAATCACCTCTGCTAGAACCAAAGAACGAGCGGATGAATTATTAGCCCATTTAGAAGGGGCTTTTATTCCTTTAAATAATCCCTTAGGCAATAGTTTTAAAATTCATAAAATTAAATTTAAGAATGCCTTAAAAAGGATAATTTATCAGTTTGCTTTTCGTTTGCCTGATTATAAAAATAGCCTTATTCTCAATTCTTTAGAAATTGCTTCTATTTTTCATTTACCTCATCCTTTTATAGATAATAGCCAGATAAAATGGCTAAAAGCAAAAAGTGCACCTGCACCATTAAATATTCCAACCACTGGCTCACTTTTGGGTATAAACATCTATGCTGGAGAAGAAAAAGAAATAAGAATTTTAGATGAAGATAGACGGCGCCATATCTATATTGTTGGTCAAACTGGTACTGGTAAAAGCACTCTTTTAAAAAATATGTTTATTGAAGATATCAATAAGGGAAAAGGCGTTTGTTTTATTGATCCTCATGGAGATACAGCTGAAGAAATTTTGGGTTTTATTCCGGAAAATCGCTTCCATGATGTAATTTATTTTAATCCCGGAGATTATAAAAGGTCTTTTGGCTTGAATATGCTTGAATGGGATAAAAAATATCCATTTCAAAAATCTTTTATTACTAACGAGTTATTAGAAATTTTAGATAAACTCTATGATTTAAAGACTGTCGGCGGCCCTGTTTTTGAACAATATTTTCGAAACGCTATTTTACTACTTTTAGATGACCCTGATGAAATTCATACTTTAACTGATCTTCCTCGAATTTTAATAAATCCTGACTTTCGGAAAAAATTATTAGAAAAAACTCCTAATCCCTTAACTAAAGAATTCTGGCTTAAAGAAGCAGAAAAAGCTGGAGGAGAATTGGCTTTGGCAAATGTTGCTCCTTATATTAATTCTAAATTAAATCCTTTTCTTGCTAACGATTTAGTGAGGCCAATTATCGGTCAAATTCATTCTTCAATTGATTTTAGAAAAGTAATGGATGAGGGCAAAATTTTAATCGTCAATTTATCAAAGGGTTTATTGGGCGATACCAATAGCTATTTAATTGGAATGATTACTGTTGGCAAATTATTAATGGCTGCTTTCTCAAGGGTTGATATTTTAGAAGACCAAAGAAAAGATTTTTATCTTTATATTGATGAGTTTCAAAATATTACCACTGATACAGTTTCAACTATTTTTTCAGAAGCGCGAAAATATCGCTTAAATTTGACTGTCGCCAATCAATATCTTGCCCAACTTAAAGAACCAATTCTTAAATCTGTTTTTGGTAATGTAGGAACGCTTATTGCCTTTAGGGTGGGAAAAGATGATGCTGATTTTCTAATGAAATACTTTGAGCCAGTTTTTAATGCTTATGATTTAATGAATTTAGATAATTTTAATGCTTATATTAAGTTAATGATAAATAACCAAACCTCCCGCGCCTTTAATATAAAAACAATTAGGCCGCCAAAACCAGATTTTCAAAAAATCAATTATTTGAAGGAATACTCTTCCTTACAATACTCTGTTCCGCGCGAGGAAGTAGAAGCCGAGATTAGAAGAAGATATGAAAGAATTTAGAAAAATAAATAGAGAAAAACAAAAAAGGGCCCTTTAGAGGCCCATATTTTTTAAACCTTGAATAGCGAGAATTAAATTATGAATTTCAATTTGAATCTCGGGATCTTTTTCTAGCTCTCTTATGGCTTCATAGAAATTTGGAAGAGACATCAATTCGAAAAGTTTGTAGCGAGGATAAATTAACTCAGGTTCATAGCCATTATCAATTACTTTAATTTGAGGAAGTATCTTTTCCTTAATATACTTCTTTAGGTTGTTTTTATCTAATTTCTCTAATCCTTGTCTTACCTCTCTTATTTCATCTAATATCCACCCCATCTTTCACCTCCTTTAAAATAAAAAATTGTTTTAAATTCTGTTTTAAGAAGATCGTTGAGAAGATCATTGAGATCGCAGCAATATACCTCTAAATTTAATTCTTGACCTATTTCTTTAATAATTTCTAGAATAGGTTTAACATCTAAATGAGTCGGCCCTATCAGTATTTTCATTTCTCCTTTGCCGTATATAAATTGGAATATTGATAAAAGGTTTCTCAAATTATCTATATCTGTTGCTTTTTCTTTTCTTATTGCGCCTGCGCCCCAGATTCCTTCACCATTTTGATCATTGAAATAGATACCTAAAGGGATATAATCTATACCTCTTATCCCAATAATCGCTTTCTTGGTAGTTAATAGAAAATGTGTATCAGTGAGAATAAGTGGTGCTTGATTGTTTGAGCCACGGAGAAACCAAATTCTTATATTTCTTGCCCTTTTTAGACTTACATCGAGAATTACTATTTCATTTACTATTTCATTTACCTTTATACCCGCGTTCTCATATGATTTAAGAAAATCATTCTCAGCGTTTAAAGATACCAAGCAGTGAATTCTATCAGTAAAAAATCTTAGAATATTATTTTCGTTATTACCCAATATTCTTTTAATAATCATAATTCACCTCTTTTAATCTTTTTATTAACCTCTCAATAGAAGTATCAAATAATTCTAATCCTATATTAGTTTCGGGTCTAAAAACAACAACAGTGACTATTTTATTAACACCATCTTGGTCCACCTTAATGCAATCATTGATTCTTGCTTCTTTAATTGTGCCTAACTGAATTTTCTCTTTTAAAAAATTTATTAATTTCATTATTTCCGTGTTATCCATTTGTTCCTCTCCTTTCTTCGTCTTGAATGATAACAATGAATTTTTTCCTGCAATTTTCACACTTCACTAGCTTCTCATTTAAGTTTTTATCACTATCAGTAATGTCTTCTGAGGGGACGTATAATCTCATTTTGCAGTAGGGGCAATCAAATAAAAGACCTAATGCTCCTAATGTTACCTTAATCTTTTTTAACTGCCTCATCTTTTTTACTTCCCTCCTTTTCAAGGTACTTTTTTCCTAAATCTATTATAGCTAAAATAGATTTAGGAAAACCTCTGAATATAAAGATATTTTCAGAGGCAATTTAATTTATCATATATTTTGAAAAATGTCAATAAAAATTTTTCTTTTGTTTGCGATTTTCGATGTTTTTTGATAAAATATTAAAGAAATTAATAAAATGCATTTAGTACTTTACCGAAAATATCGCCCAAAAAGTTTTAAAGAAGTCATTAATCAAAAAAATGCCATTTTATCTTTAGCAAATGCCCTAAAAGAGGGAAGAATTAGTCATGCCTATCTTTTTTCCGGGCCGCGGGGAACAGGCAAAACAACTGTTGCTCGGTTATTAGCAAAAGCCTTAAATTGCCAAAATCGGAAAGAAAATGAATTTGAGCCTTGTAATCAATGCGATTCTTGCCTTGCGATTAATAAAGGCAGCTCTTTGGATTTAATAGAAATTGATGCTGCCTCCAACAGGGGAATAGACGATATCCGCGCTTTAAAAGAAAACGTTAAGTTTCCGCCAGCCAGCTCAAAATATAAAGTTTTTATTATTGATGAAGCCCATCAAATTACCAAAGACGCCTTTAATGCCCTGCTTAAAACATTAGAAGAACCTCCACCTTATATTATTTTTATTTTAGCCACTACTGAACCAGAAAAACTCCCTTTAACTATTCTCTCGAGAGTTGAAAGATACGATTTTAAAAAATTAAGTTTGGATGATATTATTGGCCGTTTAAAATATATATGCGAGAATGAAAAAATAAAATATGAAGAGGAAGCATTAAGATTAATTGCCACTTATTCAGAAGGAGGATTAAGAGATGCCGAATCTTTATTAGGCCAAATTGCCCTTATTACTTCAAATAATATTACAAAAGAAAGTGTTGAAGAATTAATTGGTGCGATTAATTTAGAAAAAATTAAAAGATATATTGATATTTTGATTAAAAAAGACAAAGAAAAAGCAATTAGTTTTATTAATGAAATATATGATAATGGTTATGATTTGGAAGTTTTTAATAAAGAGGTGGTTAATTATTTAAGAAAACTGCTGCTTTTAAAAATTTCTCCTAGTTTGGCTTCTGTTTTAGAAAAAGAAACAACTGAAGAAGAATTAAGCATTCTTTTTAAGCAAGCCCAGATAATTGAGTTTCCTTATTTAGAAAAAATTTTAAGACGTTTAATAGAGGTTCAGAATCAAATGAAACGTTCCCCTTTGCCAATTTTAAATTTAGAATTATTTATTAGTGAAGAGTTAATTTAATTTTGCGGGATCGTCTAACGGTAGGACACATGCCTCTGGAGCATGGTATCCTGGTTCGAATCCAGGTCCCGCAGCCAGATTATTCATTTCAAACTGATTATTTTTAGAAGAAATTGATTTTTTTGTTGGTGCTTGGTAAAATGATTATAGAAGTCTAATCCTTGAACCAATTTGAATTTACTAATTTTTTTTGGTATAATATTATAAAAAATATGAAAAATATTATGAAAAATATGAAAAAAATAATTACTTTAACAATTTGCGGCATTTTAATTTTTTCATTCTTTAATCTTTATATTTCTTTAGCAGAAGACACAACCACAACAAGCGAAACCACTACCACTACTGTTCCTGAACCTACTACCTCTACTACTTCTACTACTACAACCACTACTTTATTGTCTTTACCACTTAAACCACTTTTCCGTGGCATTAAGGCTGAAGATTTAAAACAATCATTAACTATTCAAGAAAAAATCGGCTGGAGGATAGGTCAGATCCAACCTGTTTCTTTTGATAATACAACAATTCATATTAAAGCAGCCAAACTAACAGAAATTAGCGAAAATCTAATTAAAGTAGAAATTTTTGGCTATTCTTATAAAGTAGACATTAGCAATGCCAATCTTTTCCGCCAAGGATGGGGAAAATCAGAAATTGATGAATTTTCTATTGGCGATGTAGTTAATGTTTATGGTTACCTTGATAATAATGATAATTTTCTAGTGCATGCTATTAATGTCAGAGATATGTCAATTCTTTTAACCCATTATGTTTTTAAGGGAATAATAAAAAGTATTGATTCTAATAATAAAACTTTTGTTTTAAATACCGCTTCGCATGGGGATTTAACTGTTGGCATTTATTCCGATACTAAAATAATAAAGTTTTCTACTACTACTAAACCTCTTTATACCCAAGGAACATTTGAAGATTTAAAGATTGATGAACCAGTAATTGTAAGAGGAATATATAACATCAATCAGAAAAAAATAGATGCTGATGTGATTATTATTGGAAGTGATGAACGACCTTTCTTTAAAAATCAACAACGCTTAAAAGAAAGAATCAAAAATCAACAACAGCTTTTCAATCAAGGCCAAGAAATAAAGAATACCTTAAGAGAGCAAATTCAGAACCTTCAGAAATTGTTTGAACAATATAGAGAACAATTAAGAAAAAAAGGACAATAAAAAATAATAAAAGAATAAAAATTTTTGAGGCAGAAATCATTAATTCCAAATTAAAAATTAAAAAAATTCAAATTGAAGGTGAAAAAATAAAAACTATAAATTATTGCTGGCAGTGCCGTTAAAACTACATAGTAAATTATTACATATTTAAGGTTATTTAAATTAATTTCAAAATAAAAAATTAAAATTAACAATCCTAAAAAGAGCAAAATTTTTGATAAAAGAATTATTAAATTAAAAAATTTAAATTCTTGCCTGCCGACAAAAATTCCTTGATAAAAATTTTCCCACAAAATAAAAGGAATAGTAAAAAGAGATAAATAAAAAGCCCAATTACCAATATTTCCTTTCCCTAAAATTGTTGTTGGCGAATAACGATAAATTAAGGCAAACATTATAATAAACAGCCAACCAATAACTAATCCATACCAGAAAGAGTTATAAAAAGATTTTTTAGTTTTTTCCTTATCTTGAGCAATTAAATAAGTGTTGGCGTTTCCTAATCCTAAATTGCCAAGTTGTAAAGCTAAAGTTGGAAAGAAAGCAACCATGGTAAAAATTCCCTTGCCCACCGGACCAAATGCTCGAGCAATAATAATAGTAGCTAAAGCAGTAAAAATGGCAGCAAAGAATCGAGCAGAAAAAGTGATAGCAATGTTTTTAGTGAAAGAGGACATAAATTTTAAACTATCCAATTATCGTACCATAAAGATAAGGTAACTAAATTCCAAATTTTAAAAGAATTATCATGGCGGCCGGAAACATGGTCGCTAATTAATCGATTAATAAATTGATAATCAAAGAGGTTTAAAGTTTTAATTTGGGATTGGTTAATAATATTAATTAACTTATCGCGAACTTCTTTATTGGTTTTTAGCCATTCGGAAACTGGCGCGCCAAAACCTTTTTTCTTGCGATAAATAATTTCATAAGGAATAATTCCTTCAACAGCCTTTTTTAAAATGTATTTGGTGGTATTGTTTTTTAGTTTTAATTCCTGAGGGATAGAAAATGCTAATTCTACCAAACGGTGGTCCAAAAATGGCACTCGTGCCTCAATTGAATTTAGAGAAACCATTTTATCTACCCGCATTAAAAGAAGTTCTGGCAAACGCAAGTTAAGCTCAAGATAAAGGAGGCGCTGGAGAAAATCCGCTTGTTGTAACTTGTAACTTGAAACTTGTAACTCTAGATCTTTATAAATATT
Source organism: Minisyncoccia bacterium (assembly GCA_049969555.1). Taxonomy (GTDB): domain Bacteria; phylum Patescibacteriota; class Minisyncoccia; order UBA6257; family UBA6257; genus DAOOKJ01. The sequence continues at coordinate 11,334 of JBMFOQ010000007.1, read as the reverse complement.
TTCAACAACTTTATCAGAAGCATTATAAGGAATTTGTTTTTGAAAAGATTTGGTTAATAAAAATTGTTTTTCATAAACAGAAAAAGCATTGGCTCCGCCAAAAAATAAAGGCTTATTATAGGCTAACCGCCTTAATAATTCCTTTGGTAAAGTTAAAAAAGTGTAAGGGGTAAGATTAATAATTTGATAAGGTAGTTTTTTTATAAAAGTAGGAAGTTTTTCTAAATAGCGCCAAACTCTTTTAAACAATTTAAAATATGTTAAATCTCTTTGATAACCATTAAATAATTCATCAGATCCTTCACCAACCTGACCCATAATCACCCCATTTTCTCTAAACATCTTTGCTAAATAATAAACAGGAAAACAAACCCAATCACCATTAGGATCATCCATATTTTTAGCCATAAAATCTAACCATTCTAAAAACTCCCCTTCCCCAACTCGTAATTCATAACTTTTTGCTTTTATTATTTCATTTATTTTTCGCGAATATTCAAATTCATCAAACTCTTTATAATCTTTATAAGAAATAGAAAAAGTTTCTACTGGTTTTCCCATTGCTTTACTCATTAAAACCGCATTAGTTGAAGAATCAATCCCCCCAGACAAGAAACAACCAAAAGGAACATCAGAGACCATTTGACGCTCTATTGATTCCTGAAGTAATTTACGAGTCTGCTCAATATAAAAACATTCTTTTTCTTTTGAATCATTGGGAGTCTGGAATTTAGATTCTGAAGCCTCAAAAGGATTCCAGTAACGATGAATTTCTAAATAGCCGAATTTGTCCAAAGTCAAATAATGGGCTGCCGGAAGCTTAAAAATATCTTTAAATAAAGTATAAGGCGCTGGGGTGCAGGCAAAAGTTAAATAATGAGAAATTGCTTCCAAATTTGGTTCGCGTTTAACAATTGGGTTTTCTAAAATTGCTTTAATTTCTGAACCAAAAAGAAAAATTCCGTCTTTAAAATAATAATAAAACGGTTTTATGCCAATTCTATCTCGAGCAGCAAAAAGTTTTTGCTCTTTTTCGTCCCAAATAGCAAAAGCAAACATTCCATTTAAATCAGCTAAACATTTTTCTTTTTTTTCTTCGTATAAATGAATAATCACTTCACTATCGGTTTTGGACCTAAATTTATGACCTTTAATAATTAATTCTTCTTTTAATTCTTTAAAATTATAAATTTCCCCGTTAAAAATCAACCAGATATTTTTCTTTTCATTAGTCATCGGCTGATTGCCTTTTTTGGATAAATCAATAATTGCCAATCTTCTAAAGCCCAAACCTACTTTTTTATCATTTGCTAAATACAATCCACTATCATCCGGCCCCCGATGAATCAAAGAATCACGCATTTTTAAAAGCATTTCTTTTTTTACCTTTAAAGGGTTATTAACAATGTAAATTCCAGTAATGCCGCACATGATTGGAATTTAGAATTTTAAAATTTGGATTTAGAATTAAGGAGATCAGCTCTCCTTCAATTTTTATTATAGATAATGGGCGCAGGCTTGTTGGTGCTCTTCATAAGTTTTAGAAAAAATTGTTTTACCGGTTTTTCGGTTTGTTAAATAATACCAATAATCATTTTTTATAGGATTTAAAACTGCCTCAATCGTTTCTTTTGAAGGATTAGCAATTGGGGTTGGAGGTAAACCCTGATAAAGATAGGTATTATAAGGGGAGTCTATTTTAAAATCATCTTTTTTAAGTTGACAATTATAAAATTCCTGATTTAAAGTATAACAAATAGTGGCGTCAACTTGAAGAAGCATTTCTGTTTGAAGACGGCGAAGTAAAATATCTGCTACCATTCTCTTATCTTCAATTTCTTTCACTTCTTTTTCAATCAAAGAAGCAAGAGTTAAAATTTCATAAAAATTTTTTTCTTGACTACTAATTTTATCTTTTAAATACGAGCCAATTTTTTTTGAAAAATTATCCAAAAAAATCGTAATAATTTCTGAAGCACTCATTCCTTTGGTTAAATGATAGGAGTCTGGAAAAATAAAACCTTCAAGAGGTTTATCTAAATAATTATTTAAGTTAAATTTCAAAGCAAAATCTTTAAAATCTTTTAATTTAAAATTACTTAAACTTTCTTCATTTTTTAAAAATCCTTTTTCTTTTAAATTGCCTTCTATTTCTTTTAAAGTCTCACCTTCTTTAATAAGAAAAACACTGTCTACATTATTTGAAGTTAATTTAATGGCTAAATCTTTTAAAGAGATAGGCAGGTTAATAATATAATCTCCGGCTTTGATATTTTTTTCTAAACGGTTCAACTTCAAATAAAAATTAAAAAGAAAAGAAGAAATAATAATTTTTTGTTTTGCTAAATTTAAAGATATTTCTTTCAAACTCTCTCCTTTTTGAACAGAAAAAACTACCTCTTGATTTATTGATTCTGGATAAGGTAAAGAAATTAAAACAAAATAGAGAAAAATTAAAACTAAAGCAAAAATAAAAGAAATGAAAGAATTACGCGACATATTTTAAAAAGGATGTTTAATACGACTGGCAATAATCCCTAAAGCAAAGAAATCAGTCAAAAGGTGAGAGCCGCCCAAAGAAACAAATGGCAAAGCAATACCAATAATTGGCAAAAGACCAATATTCATTCCCACATTAATAAAAACTTCAATTAGAATTTTAAAAGCAAAACCAACAGTAAAAAGTTTTGAGAAATTATCTTCAAAAACATTTGCCCAATAAACCAAGCGATAAATAAAAATGAAAAAACAAACTAAAAGCAAGGTTGAACCAAATAATCCCAGTTCTTCTGCCAAGGCAGCAAAAATAAAATCTGTTTTTGCCAAAGGCAGAAAACGTAAATGCGTTTGCGTTCCCCACCCTAAACCTTTACCAAAAATTTTTCCCGAGCCAATGGCAATCAAAGCCTGCTCTCGATTATAGCCAATTCCCAAAGGATCAACTGAAGGATTTAAAAAATTAATAATCCGATTACGCTGATAATCTTTTAAAACAAAATTCCAGATTAAAATCGAGGCAATTATAAAAATACTAACTAAAAGAATTACCTGATTTAAACGAATCCCGGCAATTAAAATCAGAAAAAACCAAATAGAAAGAAGAATCAAGGCACCGCCTAAATCAGGCTGTAATATCAAAAGAAAAACCGGCAAAGAAACAAAAACTGCGGTGTTAAATAAATTTCTAAATTGCCACAATTCAAGATGTTTTGAAGCCAAAAATTTTGCCAAAATCAAAATCAAAATTATCTTAGAAAGTTCGGAAGGCTGAAAATGGAAAATTCCTAAATTAAACCAACCAGCAGAACCTTTTATTCTTGAACCAAAAACTAAAACTAATCCTAAAAGTATTAAAACAGAAAAATAAAGAAAAATAACAAAATATTTATTAAAAATCCGCCAGTCCAAGTTAGAAAAAAACAAATAAATTCCAAAACCAAAACAAAAAAACAAAATTTGCTTTTTCAAAGAAGAAAATTGCAGAATCTCGTTATAGGATAAACTTAATAAAATCAATAGCCCTAAACAAACAATTAAACCTAAAGAGACGGCTAGCAGATAATCTTTTTTAAACATATGCGCTATTTTGAAGTAACAAAGATATTGTCTTTGTCTAAAATATTGATACTAATGGTTTTTTCGCAAATAACAAGGTTTTTGGGCAGAGGTTTTTGCCATTGAATCATAAAAGAATTAGTTTGACCATAATAAATTTTCTCCAAAAAGGTCGCACCACTGGTAATTGGTTTTTGTGTTTTATCGCATAAAACAACGGCAATTTGCCCCTTTTTATAACGAAAAGGAGTCATGTTATAAAGTTCGCCTTTAACCCTTAAACTGGCTTCATAGCTTTCAAAATAATCTTCAGGTAAAACTGGCTTTTTTTCGACAGGCGCAAATAGTTCATTTAGTTTTTCGCGCGTTGGCGCATCAACAATTCCTGTCGGAGTTAAATCATATCTTGCTTGAAATTCTTTTACCGCTTTTTCCGTTGCTTTATCAAAAACCCCAGAGATATTTCCCCGCGGATGTTCAGTTGAATCAATCATTAAAGCCCTTTGTAAATTAATTACTTCAATTCCAGAAGAATTAAGTTTTAAAGTTTTAGTAAAAGTATAAGAAAATGGCTCAATTTCTGAGGGGCCATAAAGTTCGTTTAGTTTTGCTCGTGTCTGCGGTCCGACCTGACCTGTAATTCTAATCCCATATTTCTTTTGAAATCTTTTTACCGCCGATTCCGTTGCTTTATCAAAAACACCAGTTATTTCTCCTTCAGGATAAATCTCCGGGTTTTGAGCTAATACTTTTTGTAAATTAAACACTTCTGGGTCTTTAGTATTTAAAACCAATGTTTTGGTAAAAAGATAAACATTAAATTCCTGCTCTTTTGGAGTTTGTGGCTCGATTACTCTTAAATTAGAAAGAACAAAAGGATCGCCTATTGAAAGATTAATTCCCTCAAAAGGTTTTTCCCAAATAATGCTTGGTTTATCAATTTGAATATCAATTGATTTTGGAATAAAGGCAACATCAATTAGGGGCAAAATTATAGTTTTTAATTCCAAAGGCAAAACAAAATCATTTTTTAACAAAGTTTGTGTTTGATTATTATCGCCATAAAGATTAATTTTATAAGAAAAATATTTTACGCCCCATTGATTACTTTTATTTAAAATTTTAAAAACAATATCAATTTTATTGGTATCACTTAAAATAAAATATGGTTTTTCTTGAATTACTAAAGGTGGGTTATTTTTTAAATCGCAAGGAATGCAGGGACCACCACAATCAACATCTTCTTCCCTCTGATTTTTTATATTATCAGAGCAAGTCGGGGCCGGTTTATTTTTAAAATAAAAAATAAAGCCGATTAAAAGGGTAAAAATACCCAAGACTGAGGCAATAATTATTTGTTTGAATAATCTTTTTTCCATTGGTTTTAGTATAGCAAAAAATGAAAAATAAAAAAAGGGCCCGCAAAACCTACTTTCCCCCAATGGAGTATCATCGGCGCTAAGTACTTTCACTTCCGAGTTCGGAATGGGATCGGGTGGAGCATACTTAGCTAAATCACGGGCCCAATTATTAGCAAAAATTTTAAATTTTAAATTTAAAATTTTTATTTGTCATTTGAAATTTGGAATTTTTTTCTTACGATCGTAGAAAATAAATTAAAAATATTATTTCCCTTCCTTAATTCGTTAATTGATTGACTTAAATGGCAATAAAATTGTTAATTTTTTAAAATGTTTTGTCTTCTCATTAAAGATGGAAAAGTGGTCTTCGATTATTAGTACTCCTCGGCTTAATGCCTTACGGCACTTCCACCTAGAGCCTATCAACCTCGTAGTCTTCAAGGAATCTATCGCCGGTAAACCGGCTACGATACCTAATCTTGGGGTGGGCTTCGCGCTTAGATGCTTTCAGCGCTTATCCCTTCCGAACATAGCTACCCGGCGATGCCATTGGTATGACAACCGGTACACCAGAGGTTCGTCCAGTCAAGTCCTCTCGTACTATGACCAGCTCCCCTCAAGTATCGAACGCCCACAGTAGATAGAGACTGACCTGTCTCACGACGGTCTGAACCCAGCTCGCGTATCCTTTTAATTGGCGAACAGCCAAACCCTTGGGACCTTCTCCAGCCCCAGGATAGGATGAGCCGACATCGAGGTGCCGAGCGGAGCCGTCGATGTGAACTTTCGGGCTCCACCAGCCTGTTATCCCTAGAGTAACTTTTGTCCGGTGTCTTTGCGCCTTCTACAACGACGCATCGGGTCACTAAGCTCTGCTTTCGCAATAGCGCGGGATGTCTCCCTTGCTATAAAGCTGGCTTTTGCCTTTGTACTACCTCCGCCGTTTCCATTGGCGGATAGCCAACCTTAATAGACTCCTCCGTTACCTTTTAGGAGGATTGCGCCCCACAAAAACTGCCTACCAAGCACTGTCCCGTGATGTTTTTGCCATCATGGTTAGAATTTAATTTTGGAAAGATGGGTGTTTCATTGACGACTCCACCTACCCCGAAAGGCAGGCTTCATAGTCTCCCCACTACGCTACGCATCCCAAATTTAAATTCAATACCAGGCTGCAGTAAAGCTTCTAGGGTCTTTTCGTCTAACTGCGGGTACCCAGCGTCTTCGCTGGACACGCATTTTCATCGGGCTCCTCGTTGAGACAGTTCTCCGGTCGTTATACCTTTCATGCGCGTCAGAACTTACCTGACAAGGAATTGCGCTACCTTAGAACGGTTATAGTTACGGCTGTCATTGACCAGGGCTTAACTCAGTCAGCCAATTAATAAAAATTAATTGACCGCCAAGCTTAACCTTCTGGCATCGGACAGGCATCAGCCCCTATACCTCCCCTTACGGGTTCGCAGGGACCTGTGTTTTTGGTAAACAGTCGCTAGAGAAACTTTCGCTGCGCCCCCTTCTTTTAAAAGAAGGGGGAGGGCTTATCCCGAAGTTACGCCCGCTTTTTTGCCGAGTTCCTTAACGAGGAATCACCCGTTCCCCTGAGGCTCCTCGCCTCACCCACCTGTGTCGGATTACGGTACGGATCCTGTTTTGATAAGCTTAGAGGTTTTTCTCGGAAGGCTCTTCGATTGAATTGGTTTAGTAAAACTAAACCTTTTCTTTGCCTTGAGATTTGCTATTAAAAGCAGTATCCGGGATTTACCTCGAATACATCTCTTAGGCCAAGAACGCCAAACCACTAAGACGCTCAATCTTATTTCCTTCGTCACCCCATTGCTCAAAACAGGAGGGTCGGAATATTAACCGACTGTCCATTAGCTGCGGCTTCGCCATTGCCTTAGGACCGCCTAACCCTTGGCTGACTTTCATTGCCAAGGAAACCTTGGGTTTTCGGGGGTCCGAGTTCTCATCGGACTTTTAGGTTACTCATGCCGGCATTCTCACTTCCTTAAACTCCATTGCGGCTCACGCCTACAACTTCAACGCTTAAGAAACGCTCCCCTACCCCTCCTCTTTTCAAAAGAAAAAAGAAGGTCGCGTCTTCGGTAATTGATTTTAGTCCCGCTAAATTTTCGGCGCAATTCACCACCCTCACGCTTAAAGCACAAGGTTCAGATAGTGAGTTGTTACACACTCTTTAAAGGATGGCTACCTCTGAGCCAACCTCCTAGCTGTCAATGGTGAATCACTACCTTGAGACGACACTTAATCAATATTTAGGGACCTTAGACAGCGATCTGGATTCTTTGCCTTTTGACCACGGAGCTTCGCCCCCGTAGTCTGACTAGCTTATTGTAACCTCTATGGTATTCGGAGTTTGATTGGTGTGCTGAGCTTTCGCCCTGTACACACCATCCAGTGCTCTACCCCCACGAGGATAAATAAACCGCTAGCCCTAGAGCTATTTCGGGGAGAACCAGCTATTCCCAGACACGGTTAGCTTTTCACTCCTTACCACAGCTCATCCCAGAGTTTTGCACGGCTCACGGGTGCGGGCCTCCCCCCAACTTTCGTTGGAGTTCACCCTGGCCATGGTAAGCTCGTCTGGCTTCGGGTCTTATACCTACCACCCTCTGCATTTTAGCCTGCTATGAATTCGAAAAGCAGGCTAAAACACAGAAAACGCGCTTTTCACACTCGGTTTCCCTTCAACTCCCTCCGATTTCCGGAGTTAATTTAAGGCAGTAGACATAAACTCGCCGGCTCATTCTTCAATAGGCACCCCGTCACCCCCACCTTTTATAAAAAGGTGGGAGCTTCGAGTCCTTGTAGGCAAAATGGTTTCAGGTTCTATTTCACTCCCCTCACCGGGGTTCTTTTCACCTTTCCCTCACGGTACTAGTTCACTATCGGTCACAGTGAGTATTTAGCTTTTCCGGAGTAGTCCCGGAACCTTCCTCCAAGGCTTTCTATCCTCGGAGTACTCAGGAGAAAAAAAATAAAGAAATTAAATTGCGTCTACAGGACTTTCACCTTCTTTGGTTTACCTTTCCAGATAATTCGACTTCTTTAATTTCTTTACTGAGCAAAGCTCGCGTTTTTCTCCTCTAACCCCATTCATCTGAAAAATCAGCTGAATGGTTTGAGCTTTTTCCTGTTCGCTCGCCGCTACTAAGGAAATCACAAAACTTTTTTCCTCTTCCTCTGATCATTGAAAAAGAGGAAAAAAGTTATTTTTGTTTTCTTTTCCTCTGGGTACTGAGATGTTTCACTTCCCCAGGTACGCTATCCTATCTCTAAAAGATAGGATCGTTTTGGTTTTTAGCCAAAACAGGTTTCCCCATTCGGAAATCCTCGGATCAAAGGTTGCTACGCACCTCCCCGAGGCTTATCGGAGCTACGCCCCGTCCTTCATCGCCTCACTGTGCCAAGGCATCCACCATTTGCCCTTATTTCCACTTTTCCATCTTTAATGAAAAGACAAATTAAAGATGGTTTTATTTTTTTTTCAATTTTCAAAGAACTTTCATTTCTTTCTTTTCTCTCTTTTTCTATTAATTTCTTCAACTTAAAACGCTACCAGAAGTGGTAGCGTTTTTAAAAACCTATGAGATGGCTACTCACTTCTTTTTCTTCTGAATTCTTAAAATTTTCTTCATCATTTTTGGATATTTTTCTAACACTTAATTATACTCCCCCTTTTAAAAAAGTCAAGTCCTTTAACTTTCTTTTAAAGACGTTTAAAAAGAGGTTGAGGTATCAAAGTTTTAAGAATTTCTTCCATCTTTTTGCTCGTTTTTGGTAGAAAAGGGTAGATTAATTCTTTAATTTCTTCCAAAGCAAATAAAAGATTGCTTAACTCTTCTTCAAGCTGCTTTTTTGTTTCTTTGCTGCCAATTAATTCCCACGTTTTTCTCTGAGTTAAATACAAATTGCAATAGTCGATTAATTGAAAAATTTCTTTTAAGGCTTCGTAAAGTTTATAATTTTCTATGAGATTAGAATAGCTTCTTTTTATCTCTTCTATTTTTTTTCGGAAATTATTTTCTGGCTTTTTTCTTTCTTTCAAATTCGCTTTTTGAACCAAACTTACAACTCTTGAAACTAAATTTCCAAAACTATTTGCCAAATCAGCATTATATTTTTCTTTAAACTGATTCTCTTTAATATCTCCGCCATCACTTATGGGAAATTGAGATAAAAGTAAATAACGAGTAGCCTCTTCACCATAAACTTTTACTAAATCATTAGGATCAATTACATTACCCATGGTTTTACTCATTTTTTGGCCATTAACCGTAAAAAAACCGTGAATTAATTCCTCGTTCGGGATTTTAACTCCTAAAGCCTGTAAAATTGCCGGCCAATAAATAGCATGGAATTTTAAAATATCTTTTCCTAAAATATGTAAAACATAAGATTCTTCCCACCATTTTTTAAAATTATTTTTATTTGTATAAAATCCAATAGCCGAAATGTAGTTAATTAAAGCGTCAACCCAAACATAAACCACTTGGCTATTATCAAAAGGAATATCAATGCCCCATTGAACTTTTTCTTTTAACCGGGAAACGGAAAAATCGGTTAATTTTTGTTTTATTAATCCAATTGTTTCTTTATAAGCACTCTCGGGAGTAATTTTCAATTTTTTTTCTTTTATCTTTTTAAAAACTAAATCAAGATATTTTTCTAAACGGAAAAAGAAATTTTTTTCCGAAACTTTAATCGGAGGCTTTTTATGAAAGGGGCATAAACCATTAACTAAATCTTTTTCTGAAACAAAATTTTCACATTCTACACAATAAAGTCCTTCATAATTTTTTTCATATAAATCATCTTTTTTCTTTAAAAATTCTAAAATATATTTCACTGTTTCGATATGATCTTTATCTGTGGTTCTTATAAAATAATCATATTCAATCCCTAAATTCTTCCAAGCCTCCTTAAAAAGAAAACTTATCTCATCACAAAATTGCTGAGGATTTTTTTTTAACTCTTGCGATTTTTGATAAATTTTACTTCCGTGCTCATCTGTGCCGGTTAAAAAAAATACTTCTTTCCCTTTTTGCCGAAAATAACGAGTCAAAACATCAGCTACTAAAGTAGAAAAAGCATGCCCAATATGGGGTTTATCGTTTACATAATAAATAGGGGTAGTAAGGAAAATTCTTGATTTTTCCATAGATTTATTTTTTTGATATTTTTATTATATTCTAATTCTATTTTTTTGAAAAGTGGCAAATTCAAAGAGCCGCCAAAAGCGGCTCTTTGAATTTAAAAACTAATCTTATTTTTCACTTATTTTTCCAATTGGTCTTTAAACTTTCTTAACATTTCCTCCGCCAATTCTTTGCCGCCTAAACCAAAAGCCAATCCGCCAGCTAAAGCCAACATCGCCACAATCCCAGTAAATAAGGTATTAATAATATAAGAGGCAACCTGAAGCTGGGAAAGGGCAGCTAATAAACCAAAGATATAAAATGCCCAGCGCGCTAAAGAAGACAAAAATCCCTGAAACTTCAAGCCAGAACCAGAAACAGATGCTCTTATAAATTTAGAAACATATTCTCCAATAACAATGGCAGCAAGCATTATAATTACGGCAACAATTAATCGTGGGAGGAAATTAACTACACTTCTGAGAAAATCTCCTACGGCATTTAATCCCCAGATATTGCAAGCGGCAACCAAGAAAGAAAGAATAATTAACCATTTCACCAACTGACCTAAAAAATAACCAGAATTTAATCCGATTCCTGCTTTGTCCGTGAAATCCTTTAATCCAGCCTTTGTCAAAACATTATCCAATTTTATTATTTCAATAATTTTCTCTATTAACTGGCTAACGCCATTACCAATAACTACTCCCACTAAAAAAATTATTAAACCACCTATTAGGGTAGGAATGAAATTAATAAATCCCTGCCATAATCCTATTAAAGCTGTATAACTGGCATTAGCTAATGATTGTAGTAACATATTCTAAAAATTTAATTTTTAAATTTTAGATATCGACCTTTTTATTTTTCTTATTATTTATTATAGCAAATTTTTCAAAGTCAATAAAGGTTGGCTTAAGGTGGACCGGATGGGAGTCGAACCCACAACCTTCGGTATGCAACACCGACGCTCTAGCCAATTGAGCTACCGGCCCCTTGCTTAAATAGAATCCATAAAGAATCCATAAACTCATTAGCAACTTCTTCATTAATCATTAACGACTTTCATTAACGACTTCATTAACGACTTCGGAAGTCATTAACACGAAGTCATTAACAACTTCTCTCAACCCTTCAATTTGTTGTATAAACTGTTTTTGTCCATATTATTGTTATTTTAACTTATTTATGATATTTTTCAATTAAATTTATATTCAATTTTCAGCTTTAATTTCATTTTCTTTATAAAATTCTTT
>JBMFOQ010000006.1:23378-28860 GCA_049969555.1 Minisyncoccia bacterium | reverse complement strand
TTATTTTTTTCTTCTTTTTGTTTTGCTTAGAAATCATTTTTTCGTCCCTCTTAAAGAAAAAAAAGAATTTTTAATTTCTTTAATTAAAATAATAATTGCTTCAGTGATAAGCAGTTTTGTTGGTTATTTCTTTTTAAATTTTATCAAACAGATTTATTCTTTTTCCAAAGTGAAAAATTTGTTATTTGGATTTACTACCTCGATGACCATTGCCTTAATTGTTTTTGTTTTGATTGTTCAATTTTTTAAAATTGAGGAATTCAAGGAAGTTTTGGGCTATTTTAGAAAAAGATTTTTTAAAAAAAACAAATAATGAATCTTCGTAATTTTGTTATTATTGCCCATATCGATCATGGAAAGTCTACTTTGGCAGACAGGTTTTTGGAATTGACAAAAACAGTTCCCAAAGAAAAATTAGAGCCCCAATTTTTAGATAGAATGAATTTGGAAAAATTGCACGGGGTAACTATTAAAATGCATCCTGTCAAGATGAATTATAATGGCTATGTTTTAAATTTAATTGATACACCGGGCCATGTTGATTTTTCTTATGAAGTTTCCCGCGCCTTAAAAGCAGTCGAAGGCGCCATTCTTTTGGTAGATGTTACCCAAGGAGTCCAGGCGCAAACTATCTCCCATTTAAATTTAGCAATGAAAGAAGGATTGAAAATTATTCCCACCTTAAACAAAATTGATTTAGAACATTCTAATTTAGAAGAAAAAAAAGAAGAATTAAAAAAACTTTTAAATATTAAAGAAACAGAAATATCTTTAATTTCGGCAAAAACTGGCCAGGGAGTAGAATCACTTTTACAGAGAGTAATTAAAGAAATCCCTCCGCCGCAAGTTGATTTAGAAAAACCCTTTAAAGCGTTAATTTTTGATAGTAAATTTGATTATTTTAAAGGGGCGATTGCCTATGTGAGGGTATTGGAGGGGAAAATAAAGAAAGGAGATAAATTTTATTTGTTGTTTAAGGAAAATAAAGGCGAGGTTTTGAGTCTAGGTTATTTTTCTCCGGAATTAAAAGAAAAAGAGGAGCTTCAGGCTGGAGAAATTGGTTGGCTGGCTACAGGATTGAAAGAGCCAGACCAGATTAGGGTAGGTGATTATCTAGTTTTAGAAACAGATAATTTGAAAACCCTAAAAGAGAAATATCAAAAAGAATATGAAGAACCAAAGCCAATGGTTTACGCCAGTTTTTATTTAAAAAGAGGAGATTCTTCAAAAGAATTCGAGAATTTCCGTAATGCTTTATTAAAATTAAAATTAACTGATTGGGCTTTGGAATATTTACCAATTACTTCTGAGGTTTTGGGCAGGGGATTTAGATTGGGTTTTTTAGGCCTTTTTCATTTGGAAATAATTGCCGAAAGACTAAAAGAAGAATACGATTTGGATTTAATTATTACTAACCCAACAGTTCCTTATAAAGTCTGGTTGAAGAATTCGAATCCATTAGAGGGGAAAAAAGAAGCGATCATTATTACCAATCCTAATCAATGGCCAGCTGAAGATTTAATAGAAAAAACCGAAGAGCCATGGGTAAAAGTAGAAATTATTACTCCTTCTTCGTATTTAGCGTCAGTTTTAAAATTGATTTCTCTTTCAAGGGGAGAAAATATTATAACTAACAATTTTAATGAAAAATTAGAAATAAAAACAGAATTGCCGCTGGAAGAGGTAATAAAAAATTTTTATGACTATTTAAAATCAGTCACTTCCGGCTATGCGTCAATGGATTACGAAAGAGAAGAATTTTATAAAGAAGCAGCGTTAGAAAAAATGGAAGTACTTTTAGCTGGCGAAGTTTTTGAAAGTTTAAGCCAAATCGTTTTAAAAGAAAAAATAGAAAAAGAAGCAAGAAATTTGGCTTTGAAATTAAAAGAATTAATACCCCGACAAAACTATCCGGTTGCTATTCAAATTAGGGGATTAGGAAGAATTATTGCCCGGGAAACAATTCCTGCTTTAAAAAAGGATGTGACTGGTCATTTATATGGCGGCGATAGAACGAGAAAGATGAAACTTTGGGAAAAACAGAAAAAAGGGAAAAAGAAATTATTGGAAAAAGCAGAGCTTGAAGTGCCAACAGAAGTTTTTGTAAAATTATTTACCAAGAAAGATAATAAATAGAAGATGAAAAATTTTTTGATTAAAATAAGAAATTTTTTGTTATTAATTCTTCTAGTTTTCCTTTTAGGCGGATTGTTTTACCGCTTATTTGAAGATTATAAAAGGCATCAATTATTAAAAAAGGATTTTCTGGAACTTGTAAAGAAAGAACAGCAATTGAAAGAAGAAATTAAAAATTTAGAAATGATAAAAAGCGAGAGTAATTTGCTTGAAAGATTGGAAAAACAGGCAAGATTGATGCTTGGCTTTAAAAAAGAAGGAGAAGAGGTAATTTTGGTTGTTCCGCCAAAAGAAAATCAAATTTCACCTTTAACCTCTACTTCTACAAAAGAAACAACAAAATCTTCTGGTTTATTAGAGAACCTAAAAAATTTATGGTATAATATTTTAAAGGTGTTAAAAGGTTAAACCGAAGTGTTTTAAAAGCAAAAATTTTCTTTACAAAAAGCAAGGAATTTTCTTAGAGAAACTAGTAAGTTTTTATGTCATTTAAAGCGGTAGTAGTTCAGTTGGCAGAACGTCTGCTTCCCAAGCAGAAGGTCGCCGGTTCGAATCCGGTCTACCGCTCTTTTTATTATGCGTTTAAATAGATTTTTTTTAAATTATAATCCAAAAGAGAGAATTTTTCGCCTTGAGGATAAAGAGGTTATTCATCAGTTAAAGAATGTTTTGAAACTAAAAAAGGGAGAGGAAATAGTTATTTTTAAAGATGATCTAAAGGAGGCGAGAAGTAAAATTATTGAATTAACTAAAAATTTTGTTATTTTAGAGATTTTGGAAATTAAAAATAATTTAATTGAGCCGAAAAAAGAAGTTGTTTTTTATTGCGCTTTATTAAAAAAAGAGAATTTTGAATTAGTGGTTCAAAAGGCGACAGAAATAGGCATCAAAAAAATCATTCCTTTGATTACCGAGAGAACTATAAAAACCAATATAAATCTTATAAGATTAAAAAAAATAGCAAAAGAGGCAACTGAACAGTCAGGAAGAGGAATAATTCCTTTAATTTCAAATCCTTTAGAATTTAAAGAAACTTTAAATTTAGTAAAAGAAAGCTTTAATTTATTTTTTGATTTAAAGGGGCAAAATTTTAACTCAGTTGATTTAAGAGGGAAAAACAAAATAGGGGTGTTTATTGGACCTGAAGGAGGGTGGAGCGAAAAGGAAAGGGATTTAGCAAAAGAGCATAATTTTGTTTTTATCAATCTTTCCCCTTTAACTTTTCGCGCCGAAACAGCCGCCATTATTGCCGCTTATTTAGCGGTTAATAAAATTTAGGAAAAATTTTGAAATACCTATTTTCTAATTTATAATTCCTCCGCCAAGACACTTGTCTTTTTGATAAAAAACAGCAAACTGCCCAGGGGTGGGCGCAAAGGTTGGTTTTTTAAAAACAATTTTGTATTTTTTATCAGTTAAAGGATAAAGAGTGGCGTTAATAAGTCTTTGCTGAGACCGAGTTTTAACTTGAATTTTTAAAGGTCTTTTGATTTTTATAGAATTAATAAAATTTACTGGTGAAACTATTATTTCTTTTTGAAAGAGATCTTTTTTATTTTTTGTAACTATAAGAAAATTTTTTTTATAGTTAAAACCACAAACATAAAAAGGACCATGAGCCAAATTAAGACCTTTTCTCTGGCCTAAGGTGTAAAGAGATAAACCAGAATGCTTGCCCAAAATTTGGTTATTTTTGTCAATTATTAATCCTTTTTTTGGTTTAAGATAATTTTTTATAAATAAAGGAAGAGATTTCCGCGAAACAAAACAAAAATCTTGACTCTGGGGTTTTTGATAAAAAACAGACCACCCCTCTTTTTCTACCAATTTATAAACATCCTTTTTATAATAATTGCCCAAAGGAAAAATTATTTTTTTCAGTTGTTTTTGCGTTAAAAAGGCTAAATTATAACTTTGGTCTTTTTTCTTATCCTTTGCCCTAAAAAGTTCATATTCTTTGATTTTGGGATTATATTTTATTTTGGCATAATGACCAGTGGCAATATATTGAGCCTTAAATTTTTTCAATAATTTTAAAAGCATGGGAAATTTAAAATAACGATTACAAATAATGCAAGGGTTAGGTGTTCGTCCTGCCTTTAATTCTCTTATAAAATAGTCAACTACTGTTTTTTTAAATTCTTTTTCCACATTATAAATATAGTGAAAGACATTCAATTTTTTACAGACCGCTGCGGCAAGATTAATAGATTCTTTAGTGCAGCAGATATTTTCTCTTAAAAGATTTTGGGGATTTTGCCAAATGGGTAATTTTAAAGTAACCCCAATTGGTTCATAACCCCTTTTTTTTAATAAGATAAGGGTGGTAGAAGAATCAACCCCTCCAGACATTCCTACTATTACTTTTTTAGATATTTTTTTCATAGAAGAACTGGAAAGCAGCTCTCTTTTAAGTTTAGCAAACAAAATTATTTCTGGCAATTTTTTGTTTTTGTGGTAAAATGAAGAAAAAAGCCTCTCTAGCCCCAGTGGGAAATTTTTACGATATTAGCCGAGATAGCTCAGGGGTAGAGCAACTGTTTCGTAAACAGTAGGTCGAGGGTTCGAATCCCTCTCTCGGCTCTTGTTATTTGACTTTGTTTTATTTATTTGCTATACTAAATTATCTTTTCCGAAGACATTAGGTACCCAGAAGGGGCAAAGCCTAACGAGGAAAATGGCTTTTCTGCTTTGAAGGCAGAACCTAATGTCTATTAATTTAATAGACATTTTTTATTTTTATTATGATTCCTAGAACAAAAAAACAAGAAATAATAAAAGAATTAGAAGAAAGCCTCAAAAAAGCCAAGGCGATTTATTTTTCTGCTATTCAAGGAGTAAAAACAATGGAATTAAATAATTTAAGGAGAAAAATAAAAGAAGCCAATGGCAAGGCAAAAGTAATAAAGAAAACTATTTTAGAATTAGTATTTAAAAGAAAGGGGCTTAATGAGGCTTGGAGAAAAAAATTAGAAGGTTCAGTAATGATAAATTTTGCTTTTGATGATCCCATTTCCCCAGCAAAAATTTTAAAAGAATTTGCCAAGCAGAATGAAAGTTTTAAAATTTTGGGCGGTTTATTGGATAAGCAATTTTTAACTGCTAATCAAGTTGAAGAATTGGCTTTAATCCCTGCTAAAAATATTTTATACGGTCGGTTAGCAGGTTCGCTTATTTCTCCAATTCAAAGACTAAATTATAGTTTAAGAAATAATCTTCAAAGATTAGTTTTTGCTTTAAACAAGATTCAAAAGAAAATTAAAAATTAAAAATTATTTTAAACCTATGGCAGAAGAAAAAAAATTATCAGAAAAATTAGAGAAAATAATAAAAGAAATCGAAGGGC
>JBMFOQ010000006.1:0-23368 GCA_049969555.1 Minisyncoccia bacterium | reverse complement strand
GCTTTCAGTTTTGGAATTAAATGATTTAGTAAAGGCTTTAGAAGAAAAATTCGGTGTTTCCGCAATTCCTCAGATGATGGCAGCGCCAGTTACTCAAGGAGCTGCGGCTCAAACTTCAGAAGGCGGAGCGGCTAATACTGTTTCCGTGATATTAAAAGATGGTGGTCAATCAAAACTTCAAGTAATTAAAATAGTTAAGGATTTATTAGGATTAGGCCTTAAAGAAGCAAAAGATTTGGTTGATGGAGTACCAAAACCAGTAAAGGAAAATATCTCTTTAACCGAAGCAGAGGAATTAAAAAAGAAATTAGAAGAGGCTGGCGCCAGTGTGGAAATAAAATAAAAATAAAAGATATTAAAATTATTATTCGAAAATCCCCATTTTTGGGGATTTTCTATTTTGGGAATTTTTTATTTTGGGAATTTTTTATTTTTTAAAAAAGTGATATAATAAAAAAACAAAGAAATCTTAGGAATTAAAATTAGGAGTAATTTAAATCAAAAAATCAGTTTTTCATTTTTTGGGCAATTAGCTCAGTGGTAGAGCGCATCGTTCACATCGATGAGGCCGCAGGTTCGAATCCTGCATTGCCCACAAAATATTTCAAACTTTCTATTGTCTTACCAAATTTATCCATAAATCAAGGAAAAAATTTTTATTTAAAAATAGTGATGTGAATAAATAGTGGATAACTCAAAAGGGGATTAAGAGAAAATATATAATTTAAGCCAAAAAACGCCTTTTATAAAGGGGTGTTTTTTATTACTTACAGTTCTTGACTTGGGGAGAGGAAAAATAATACAATGGAGAAAAGTGGCGAATTGTGGATAACTATGGGGATAACTAAGGGTAATTGTGGATAACTAATATGCTCATTGGCGAATATCACTACAATTTAGATACCAAAGGAAGAATCGCTATACCGGCGAAATTAAGAAACTTTTTAGGAGAAGAAGTGATTATTACAAGGGGATTAGATAATTGCTTATTTGTTTTTCCTAAAAAAGACTGGGAAGAAATAAGTTTGAAAATTAAGAATCTACCTTTGAGTCAAGCAAACTCAAGGGCTTTCTCAAGATTAATGCTTGCCGGAGCAATGAGTGTTTTGCTTGATAATCAAGGAAGAATTATTATTCCTGATTATTTAAGAAAATTTGCTAATTTAAAAAAGAAAATAGTCATTGCTGGGCTTTATAATCGTTTGGAAATTTGGGATGAAGATATTTGGGAAGAATACAAAAAACGCACAGAAAAAGAATCAGGAGATGTTGCGGAAAAACTTAGCGATTTAGGAATATAAATTTTATAAATAATTTTATGCATTTCCCGGTTCTTTTAAAAGAAGTAATTTTTTATCTCAATCCTCAGCCAAATGAGAATTTTATTGATGCAACTTTTGGCGAAGGTGGGCATACGATGGAAATTTTAGAAAAAAATAAACCCCAAGGAAGAGTTTTAGGAATAGAAATTGATAGAGAGATATTTGAAAAAACAAAAGAAAGATTTAAAGAGGTGAAAAGATTGATTTTAGTTAATGATAATTATACGAACTTAAAAGAGATAATAAAAGAGAATCAGTTTTTCGAAATTAATGGTATTTTGTTTGATTTGGGAATGTGTACTTATCATTTAGAAAATTCCCAGCGAGGATTTACTTATAAAAAAGATGAGCCATTAGATATGAGATTTAACCTTTCGCAGGATTTGATGGCAAAAGATATTTTAAATTATTATCCTGAAGAAGACATTGAAAAGATTTTAAGAGAATATGGTGAGGAAAGATATTCAAAAAGAATAGCCAGGGCGATTGTTGAAAAAAGAAAAAAGGAAAAGTTTCAAACCACTACTCAATTGGTTGAACTTTTAAAAAAGATTTTGCCTAAAAATTATGATAATCACCGGCTGCCTTTTCCTACAAGAACCTTTCAGGCATTAAGAATAGCAGTCAATAACGAGTTAGAAAATATCAAAAAAGGAATAGGGATAGCATTTGAGGTTTTAAATCCGAAAGGAAGGCTGGTAGTAATTTCGTTTCATTCGCTTGAGGACAGAATTATTAAAAACTTTTTTAAAGAATTAAAAGAGCAAAACAAAGCAGAAATAATGACAAAAAAACCAATTACCCCCGGAAGGGAAGAGATATTAATTAACCCAAAATCTAGTTCGGCAAAACTTCGCGCTCTTAAAAAAATTTAAACTATGACCATTATCTACGATTATCAAAATTCAACTAAAATTAGAAGGCCAATTATTTATTATTCTGGTAGGCGTTATTGTTTTAAAAAGAAAAAAGCAATACCCAATATTCTTCTTTTAAAGGAATATTTTGGCCATATAAAGCTTTTTGTTTTTCTTCTGGGACCGGTATTAGTTGCCTTGGTTTTTTGGTTGATTTTATACGGTCAAAATATCTCTTTAGATTATCAGATTTACAAACTAAAGGGATTAGTTAAAGAATCAGAGGAAAAATTAGCCGAGCTTCAAGAGGAATTAGCAGACGCCGAGACAATTTCTAAAATTAATCAATGGGCAAAAGAGAATCATTTTGTTAAGGTAAAAAATGTCAGTTACCTTAATCTTCAGGAAGAAAACCTTGCTCAAAATACCTTATTAAGATTCTAAAAGGAAAAATGTTGCGGCGGAAAAAAACAAAGCCAGCAGTTATAAATGGCGAAGATAATACTTCTTTCAAGATTGCTTTCACTTATTTTGGCTTTGTTTTTTTATTTTTTGTTTTGGCGTTTCGTCTTTTTGATTTACAGGTATTAAAAAGAGAAGATTATAAAACATTAGCCGAAAATCTCCATTTTACTCAAGCTACTTTGATCCCTCAGCGGGGCTTAATTTATGTTCAGGATAAAGATAGAAATAGGGTTGCGGTAGCGATTAATAAAAAATATTTTTCTCTTTTTGTTGTGCCAAAAGAAATAGAAGACCCAGAAAAAACCAGCGAAATTTTGGCCCAATATCTCCCTTTAAAAAAAGAAGAAATTTTTCAACGAGTGAATAAACCAGGGGATCCTTACGAGCCATTAATCAATAAAATAGAAGATGAGAAATTAATTAATGCTTTAAAAGAATTAGCCCTAAAAGGAGTTTATTTTAAAGAAGAAAGATTTCGTTATTATCCCTATAATAATTTTTTAAGTCAGACTTTAGGTTTTATTGCGGAAGATAAAAATGGCCAGATTAAAGGAAGATATGGTTTAGAGGCCTATTACGAAGAGGTGCTTTCTGGACAGAAAGGAGAGTTTAAAGGGCCAAGAGACGCTTTAGGAAGATTAATTCGCTCTCTTTTTTCTACAGAAAAAAAAGTGGTTGATGGCTCAAGTTTGGTTTTAACAATTGATAAAAATGTCCAATCAGTGGCAGAAGAGGCACTAAAAGAATTGATTGAGCAAAGAGAGGCAACTAAAGGTTCGCTAATTGTGATGGAGGCAAAAACAGGAAAAATTGTTGCTTTGGCTAATTGGCCTGATTTTAATTTGAATGAATTTAACAAAGTCAAAGACTATTCCGTGTACAAAAATTATGCTGTTCAAGAAATGTATGAACCAGGTTCGGTAATTAAACCATTAACAATGGCAGCAGGGATAGAATTGGGAAAAGTTACACCAGATACAACTTATGATGACAAAGGATATTTTGAAGTTGGCGGCTATAAAATAGTTAATTATCGCAATGAAGTTTATGGGAAAAATGTTACGATGTGGAAGGTTTTAGAGCGTTCAATTAATACCGGGGCGATTTTTGTCGCTCAACGAGTCGGAGTGGATAATTTGAGAAACTATTTTGAGAAATTTGGCTTGGCAGAAAAAACTGATATTGATTTACCTTCAGAAATTACTGGTGATTTATCAAATTTAAAACCACCAAAGGTTAATCCTGCTTATCATGTCACCGCCTCTTTTGGGGTGGGGATTACGGTAACACCCCTTGGCTTGCTTCGGGCTTTTTCTGCTTTTGCCAATAATGGTAAATTAGTGACTCCTTATTTGGTGGAAGGAATTGAAGACACTGAGGGCAATTATTATCCTCTTGACCAGCCAGAACCGAAAGAAGCAATTTCTGAAAAAACTGCCCAGACTTTAACCGCGATGCTTGTTTCAGTAATTGAGAATGGTTTTGGAGGAAACGCTAAAATAAAGGGCTATAGTTTAGCAGGAAAAACCGGCACTGCTTTTATTCCTCTTTTTGGCAAAGGTGGTTATTCTGAAGACCAAATTCATACTTTTGTCGGTTTTTTCCCCGCTTTCAATCCGAGATTTATAATTTTAGTGAAAATGGATAGGCCAAAAGATACTCAAAGCGCTGCCAGCCACACCGTGACTTTGGCTTTTAAAGAAGTGGAGCAGTTTTTAATCAATTATTATAATATTCCACCAGACGAAGTTGAAATAAAAAGATAAAAATAAGGAAAGAACCGAAAGAAAATTAATAAAGGCCATTGAATTAATATAAAAACAAAACTAAAATAATGTAAGATGGAATAAAGCGACATTGTAGCCTTTTGTTTAATTTTTTAAAAAAGATTTTAGAGAAAATTAAAGTTGTGGTATAATAGAATAAAAATTGCCGTCATCGTCTAGTCTGGTCTAGGACACATCCCTCTCACGGATGAAACTCGGGTTCAAATCCCGATGACGGCACTAAAATTAACAATAAAAGAAATTATGGAAAATTATTACTATAAATTAGACCGTAAAAAAGAATATTCTCTTAAGGAAAGCGGTTTGCCCCTTTCAATGAACCAATTTTTAGAAACATTACTCGATAAAATTGATTTGATTAAAGAAGCTAAACCATTTGATACTCATATTCCCTATACTCAGGAGTTTATAAAAGATTTAAATAGATTTTTATCAGACATTAAAGAATATTACAGTAGTGTTAGAAATTTTGAAGCAACTATAAAACAGTTATCTCCCGGCATAATGGAACCCGGAGAAAAAGCTAGATACGAAAATATTTTGGAGCAAGAAGAATTAAGAAGAAAAATTTTGCATGATTCAGTAATTAAGAATTTTTTTAGGTTAATTCTATCTTATAAAAATACTTTTGATTTTTTGGCTACCTTACCATCTGATAGTTATATGACTGAAGAAAAAAGAGAAATGTTTAAAAAGGAAAAATTTCCCTGGAAATGTAATATTATTTTGAACGAAAATGGCGACATTCAAGAAAAATTTTTAGACAAAAACGGAAATATTGATTTATCATTTTTAACTAATGAGGATAGAGAAATTTTTAGTCAATGGGCTTTAAATTTTAGTAAAGAATTATTAGAGGCAGAAAAAGAACCAAATGTTGAAGGAGAAGAAGAGGATAATAAAATTGTAAACACAAGATTTAACCTTAAGAGATTGGAAGAAGAGTTAAAATTAATTAATAAATTTCAAAAAACCAAGAAAAAAGAAAATGAAGATATTTCTTAAAAATATTAAGTTTATTATTGGTTTTTTATTAGCCCTTTCCTTTGTCTTAGTTTTGTTAGTTTTTTTAAAAATTGGCAAAAATCCGGCGGTTTTGAAAAGAAATGAATTGGGACTGAATTTTTTAACTCAACAAGAAAGAATTTTTAATTTTTATATCTTGGGGCTAATCTTTTTAACTTCTAATTATTTTTTAGCGAAAAAAACAAAAATTGAAGGAATAAACTTGAGAAAAGTTTTAAATTATGCTAATATAGTAATTGTTGTTTTATTATTTTTTATTAGTTTTCAAATCTATTTATTAAACCTTTAATTTAGCTAAAAATCTCATTAATTAATTTTTATGTTGGCAGTTATTGAAACAGGGGGAAAACAGTATTTAGTTACTGAAAACCAAAAAATAAAAATAGAAAAAATCAAGAATCTCAAAGAAGGAGAGAAAGTTGAATTTAATAAAGTTTTGCTTTTAGTAGATGAAAAAGATGAGGTTTTCCTTGGGAAACCTTATTTAGAGGGGAAAAAAGTCATTGGAGAAGCGATAAAAATTGGAAGAGGAAAAAAGATTATTGTTTTTAAATATCATTCTAAAACTCGCTATCGCAAGAAAAAAGGGCATCGTCAACCATTTTGCGAGGTTTTAATTAAAGAAATAAAGAAATAAAAAAATAAAAAAAATAAAAAAAATAAAAAAAAATAAAAAATGGCGCCAAAATGCCATTTTTATTTTCTTCCTTCTAAAGCGCTAATGAGGGTTTCGCTATCGGCAAATTCTATATCTCCGCCAGTTGGCAATCCTCGGGCTAGTTTAGTAATTTTAAGAGAAAGATTTAATTTTTTAATTTCTTTTTCTAAATAATAACTCGTTAAATTTCCTTCAGAGGTGGGATTTAAAGCCAGAATGATTTCTTTGACCGGCTGATTTTGTTTTGCTCTATTTTGAATTCTTAAAAGAAGCTGTTTAAGGGTGATTTCTTGATTTTTCTTTTCATCAATGTCTGAAACTAAACCCCCTAAAATATGATAAAGCCCCCGGTATTTATTGGTATTTTCAATTGATAAAACATCAGTCTCTTTTTCCACAACACAAATTAAAGAACGATTTCTTGTTTTATCTCGACAGATTTCGCATAAAGTTTCGTTTTGTCTAGCCTCAAATGGAAAAAAACAGTCTGAACAAAGCTTAATTTTTGAAAAAACTTCTTTTAGACTCTTATAAAATTCCAATTTTTTCTCTTTTGGCTGGCGGATTAAAAAGAAAGCCAATCTTAAAGATTGTCTTGGGCCAATACCAGGCAATTGAGATAAAGAATCCGCTAAATTTTTTATTGGTTTCGGGACAATTAACATTTATTTTTGTTATTTGTTATTGTTTTTTATTCTCCTTCTAATTCCTGGAATTCTCCTTCATAATTTTCTTCTTTTTCTAAGTTTCTAAAACTGGTTAATTGTTCGTTGAAATATAAAGAAACATGGCCCAACGGACCATTACGGTGTTTGGCAATAATGATATCGGCAATATTTTTTCTTTCAGTATCAGGGTTATATCTATCCTCGCGATAAATAAACATTGCGACATCACAGTCTTGTTCTATTGCTCCTGTTTCTCTTAAATCAGAAAGCCGAGGAATTGGAGGAGAACGTTGCTCCACGGCGCGCGACAACTGAGAAACAGTTAAAACCGGAACATTTAATTCTCTGGCTAATGCCTTTAACGAGCGCGAAATTTCTGAATATTGCTGAACCGCGCTTTCTTTTAGAGAAGAGGGGGTAATTAATTGAAGATAATCAACGACAATTAATCCTAAACCTGCCTCTGCTTGTAAGCGCCTCGCCACAGTTCGCATTTGCATTACTGTTGGCGAGGGAGCATCGTCAATATAAATTGGCGCTTCTGCCAATCGAGCCAAAGCATCCTGAATTAAGGTGAAATCATTAATTTCTCCTTCGGTGGAAAGACGTCCAGTTCTTATTCGCCATAAATCAACTGTTGATTCAGCAGCAATTAAACGGTCAACAATTTGGTCGCGAGACATTTCTAAACTAAAAATTCCCACCGGCACCTTCTCTCTTAAAGCAACATGACGGGCGATATCTAATGCTAAGGCAGTTTTTCCCAAAGATGGCCTTGCGCCCAAAACAATTAAATCTGATTTTTGCAGTCCTGCCAGATATTTATCTAATTCAGTAAACCCAGTGGTTAAGCCTCTTAATTTTTCTCCTCCTTTATGTAATTGGTCAATTCTTTCAAAGGCCTTGATTAATTCTTCTTTAAGTGGAATAAACTCATAAGTAATAGATTTTTGGGAGATATTAAAAATTATCTGTTCTGCTTTATCCAAAACATTATTGACATCTTCTTCTTCCTGCCAACCTAATTCTTGAATTTGATAAGAAGCAGAAATTAAATCTCTTAAGATTTTTTTCTGATGGACAATTTTTGCATAATGAATGACATGGGCGCTGGTAGGAGTTTTATTAACTAATGAGGTAAGAAAACTTGCACCGCCAATTTCTTTTAAAAGACCTTTTTCTTCTAATCTGTTTGTTAAAGATAAGACATCTATTGGCTCGTTTTTTTTGTATAAATCTAAAATCGCTTCAAAGATTTTTTGATGTTTTGGTAAATAAAAATCTTCGGGAAACAAAATATCAGCAATTTTAATAATTGCATTATTATCTATTATTAACGCTCCTAAAACCGATTCTTCAGCTTCTAAATTTTGAGGCGGTAATTTTTCTTCAGCCATAAAAATTATAATTTAATTATAACTTGAATTTACCAATTTATTTATTTTTTTACCCATTTTTACTTTATTATTTTTTCTTAACGATTGTTTGAAAAAATAAATTTGAGAAATAAAGTTGAAATACAAGGGAAATACAATTGAATAATAGACACCTTTTTTCTCTATGATCGTATGAAAATATGAAAAAATGAAAATGAATTACTAGGTATTTCTATATATTCAAGGTATTTACCGTTTCATCATTCTTTTATCATTCATATTTTTTATCTTTGGCCCGGTCGGTGTATCTTCAATTAAATAACCAAGTTTTTCTATTTTTTTTCTTAGTTCATCTGCTTTTTTGTAATTTTTTTCTTTTCTATACTTTTCTCTTTTTTGGGCTAATTTTTTTATTTTTTGCGGAATTACTGCTGGCTTTATTTCTTTTAAATTAAGGCCAAAGATTTTGTCCCATTTAATAATTAAAGCATAAACCCTTTTGGGATGAAATCTCTGATTGGGCCTATTCTTGTTTTTATTGTAATCTTTAATTAGTTTATACAAAACTGCCAATGCTTTTGGGATATTTAAATCATTTTTAATGGCTTTTAAAAATTCTTTATCGTATTTAGTTAAAGATTTAGTTAAAGAAACCCCTGGTTTTGGAGCGCTTTTGGTAGTTAATAATTCTTCTATAAAATTATATAGATTATTTAAAGAATTTTGGGCTGCTTCTAAACCTTTGAAAGTGAAATTGAACCTCGCGCGATAATGTCCGGAAAGAAACAAAAATCTTAAAGCCAAAGGGGCAAAACCCTGGTCTTCCAAATCTTTAAGAGTATAGAAGTTTTTT
Source organism: Minisyncoccia bacterium (assembly GCA_049969555.1). GTDB lineage: Bacteria > Patescibacteriota > Minisyncoccia > UBA6257 > UBA6257 > DAOOKJ01. Next base: position 14,356 of record JBMFOQ010000006.1, on the reverse strand, counting down.
AATGATTTTGACATTTTCTGGCCTTCAACCATTAAAAAGCGAGGATGGAACCAGTATCTTACAAATTTTTTTCCTGTTGCTGTTTCTGCTTGAGCAATTTCTGATTCATGATGAGGAAAGATATTGTCTTCCCCGCCAGTATGAATATCAAAAGTTTCTCCCAGATATTTCATACTCATGGCTGAACATTCAATATGCCAGCCAGGAAAACCCTTACCCCAGGGAGAATCCCACTCCATTTGTCTTTTTACTCCTTTTGGCGTAAATTTCCACAAAGCAAAATCCGCCGGATGTTTCTTTTGGGGATTTATTTCTATTCTTGCCCCAGTTTTTAAATTTTCTAAAGTATTTCCTGAAAGTTGGCCATATTTTGGATATTTTGAGATATCAAAATAAACACCATCATCAATAATGTAAGCTGCGCCTTTTTTAAAGATTTTTTCTATGAGATTTATCATTTCTTTGATATGTTCAGTTGCTTTACAGATAATATGGGGCTCTAACAAATTCAATTTCTTTCTATTTTGAAGATAAATTTTTGTAAAGTATTCAGCAATTTCCCAAGCAGTTTTTTTGTGCTCTTTGGCGCTTTTTTCTATTTTGTCTTCTCCTGTGTCAGAGTCAGAAGTTAAATGTCCAACATCAGTAATATTCATTACATGTTTTACTTTATAACCCAGGTATTCAAGAGTTCGTCTTAATAAATCAGCCATTGTGTAGTTCCAGGCATGACCCAAATGATCATAATCATAAACAGTTGGACCGCAAGTATATAAACCAACTTTTTTATCTTTTAATGGTTTAAAAACCTCAATTTTTTTAGTTAAAGTATTATATAAACGAAGCATAATTTTAATTTTTAGCTCTCTTAAATCATTTTTTTGTATTTAAGGATAATATAAAGAATAATAGCCGGAAGAGAGGCTATTCCTAAAATAATAAAGAAATCATAAGGAGTGCCAACAAGAGGAAGATATTGGGCATTCATTTGAAACGCGCTAATAATTATTAATGCTGGCCAGCCGACAAAAGAAACAACGGTAAATATCTTGGTTAAAACATTAATTTTGTATTCAATATAGGAATTATTAGTGTTTTCCAAAGATTCAATATTATCTTTTAAACCTTCGATAATGTTGTCTACTCTTAAGGCCTCTCCCATTAAATCTTCAAAATAAATTCTTGAACCTTCGCCTAAGAGCATTGGTCCGCGCCTTACCATTGAACTGATATCTTCTTTTAAGTATTTAAAAGTTCGGCGAAAGTTTAGAATATCTCTTTTGACATAAGAAATCAAAGGAATAACTTGTTGATGATTACCTTTAAAAATTTCTTCTTCTATTTTATCCATTTTTTCCTGAATATGGGCGATTTGGCGCATAGCAAAATTTAAATAGTGGCTTATTAAGAAATAAAAGAGTTTTGAAATATCTTTTAAATAAATATCTTCAAAATCTTTTTGATAGATTCTTTCTAAAAGTTCTTGGTGGGCATCAATAATTGGTCCGTAAGAAACGGTAATTAAAGATTCTTTGGTAATCACAACATCCAATTCCCAAGGAGAAGAAGCTTGTTTTACCGGGTCCCAATAAGGGAAATGGGTGACCATATAAATATAGTTGTCATAAATTTCCGCTTTGTCTCTTTGGGTTGGAGTGGTCAGTTCCTTTAAAATTAAAGGGTGAAATTGATAGTTTTTGGTTAGATAATCAATATCTTCCTTTTGGGGATTATTGATATCTATCCAAAGAATCTTTCCTCGATAAACTTGTTTCATAGTAAATAAAGGTTATTTTAATAATATTTTAGCAACCAAATTTCAAAAGCGCAAACTTTTATTGGGGATAAAAAGGGGATAGAGATAAAAAGATTTAGCACTCTTGACTTTTGAGTGCTAAGGAGTAAAATATAGGTGGTATGGTTATTTTAGAGGCGGAATTCAAAAATCGAAAAAAAGAAATACTTGAGAAGGTAGTTAGTTGTTATTTGGAAAAGGGCCAACCAATAGCCTCAGAGTTTTTGGTAATGAGATATCATTTAAAAATCAGTCCGGCAACGATTAGAAACGAGTTTCAAGAATTAAGTAAAGACGGTTATTTATATAAATGTCATATTTCAAGCGGCAGGATTCCCACGGATAAGGCATTAAAGTTTTTTATCGGCAAGATTTTAAACGGAAAAGAAGTTGAGGTTTGGAAAAGAAGATGGTATGAAAAGATGAAAGAAAAAATTAGAGTATTAAATAATTTAGAACGAACAATAGATTTTTTGGCAAATGAAACGCGAGCCTTTAGTTTCTTTTATTTGCCCGAAGAAGAAATGGTGGTTAAAAAAGGAATGAAATATTTGTTTGGATTTTTGGATGAGGAATTGGAAAAAATTGATTGCCACTTAATTAAGAATTTAGCCGAATCTTTAGAAAATTTTGATAATCAGATTAGAAAAATAGAAATTAATTCTTGGCCCGTAATTTATATTGGAAAGGAAAATCCGCTTGTGAGGGCTGATAATTTAAGCTTTTTAATTAACCACGCGCGTTCTAAACCTTTGATATTTGGGATTTTAGGAAGCAAAAGAATGCCCTATGAAAGAAATTTAGGATTACTTCAGGCAATGGCGGAAATTTTTTAGTAAAAGCAAAATAATTCTAAATTATTAAAATATTAAAAAATGGAAAAAGAAGAAAAAAAAGAGAAAAATATTGAAGAATTGAAAAAAGAAATAGAAGAGCTTAAAAAAGAGAAAGAGCAGCTTTTTAATGATTGGCAAAAAGCGCGCGCTGAATTAATAAATTATAAAAAAGAAGAAAAATTAAGATTAGAAGAAGTGATTCGTTTTGCCAATGAGCGGCTTATCAAAGAATTAGTTGCTGTTCTTGATAGTTTTGAATTGGCTTTAAATAATTTAAAAAACGAAGGAGGAGAAAGTAAAGAAAAATATCTAAAAGGAATTATTTTGATTAAGAGCCAATTAGAAGAATTTATAAAAAGAGAAGGGGTGGAGGAAATAAAAATTAATAAAGGAGAAATGCCTGATTTGAATTTTCAAGAGATAGTATCTGAAATAGAAACAAAAGAGTATCCGCAAGGGACAATTGTTGAAGTATTTCAAAAAGGATATTTGTATAATGGAAAAATGATTAGACCTGCTAGAGTAGCAGTAGCAAAGTAAGGGATAGGAAAGATAAAGTATGAAAATAAAACAGGGAATACGAAATTAAAATTTAAAAAATATATATTCAGCGTCATTGTATTAATTTTTAAATTAAAAATTAAAATAAATAAAATAAATAATTAATAAATTAAAATAAATAATTAATAAAACTATGTCTAAGGCATTAGGGATTGATTTAGGAACTTCTATTTCTAAAATGGCTTCCATTATTCATGGAGAGCCAAAGTGTTTAGAGTCAAGAGAGGGGTCAATTTTAATCCCCTCAATTGTTGCTTTAACTAAAAATAATGAAAGGTTAGTAGGCGAATTAGCCAAGAGGCAGGCAGTCACCAACCCTAAAAATACTATTTTTGAAGTTAAAAGATTTATTGGAAGAAAATATGATGATCCAGAAATTCAGAAAGAATTAAAAAATTTGCCTTATGAAACAAGAAAAGCAAGCGATGGTTCGGTTGAGGTAAAAATGGGGGACAAGTGGTATTCTCCAATAGAAATTTCTTCAATGATTTTACAAAAAATTAAAATTGATGCGGAAGATAAATTGGGAGAAAAAGTTGAATCAGTGGTTATTACCTGTCCGGCTAATTTTGATGATTCTCAAAGAAAAGCCACTAAAACGGCAGGAGAAATTGCCGGCTTTAAAGTATTAAGAGTAATTAATGAACCAACAGCTGCGGCTTTGGCTTATGGTTTAGGAAAAAAACAACCGCAGAAGGTTTTGGTTTATGATTTTGGCGGCGGAACTTTTGATGTTACTATTTTGGAAGTAGCCCCAGAAACAGTTGAGGTGTTAGCTACTGGTGGTGAAGCCCATTTGGGAGGAAAAGATTTTGATCAGCGGTTGATGAATTGGGTGATTGAACAATTTAAAAAAGACCAGAATTTTGATTTAACTAAAGACCCATTGGCATTACAAAGAATTAAAGAAGCAGTAGAAAAAGCAAAAATAGAACTTTCTTCTACCTTAGAAACAGAAATTAATCTTCCTTATATTACGGCTGACGCCTCCGGTCCAAAACACTTGTATTATAAAATTACTCGCGCTCAGTTTGAGAGTTTAACTAATGATTTAGTGGAAAGGTCAATTGAAAGAGTAAAAAAAACTTTAGAAGAGGCAAAATTGACTAAAGAACAGATAGATGAAATTGTTTTAGTTGGTGGAACAACTTTAATTCCCAAAGTAAGAGAGGAAGTAAAAAAATTCTTTGGCAAAGAACCAAATAAATCCATTAACCCAGAAGAAATTGTTGCCATTGGTGCGGCAATTGAGGCTGAAATTATTACTGCTGCCCAGGAAAAACGGGCGCCGGAAGGAGAAATAAAAAATGTCTTACTTTTGGATGTTTTACCATTGTCATTAGGGATAGAAACATTGGGCGGGATCAATACCATTATGATTCCAAAAAATACCACTATTCCGGTTTCGAAAACTCAGATTTTTTCTACCGCGGCTGATAATCAAACATCAGTGGAAATAAATATTTTACAAGGAGAAAGACCAATGGCAGCAGATTGTCGGAGTTTGGGTAAGTTTATTTTGGATGGCATCCCGCCAGCGCCGCGAGGAATTCCTCAAATTGAAGTAACCTTTGATATCGATGCCAACGGAATTTTATCAGTGGCTGCCAAAGATAAAGCAACAGGAAAATTTCAATCAGTAAGAATTGAGGGTTCAAGCGGTTTATCAAAAGAAGAAATAGAAAAATTAAAGAAAGAGGCAGAGATGTATGCCGAAGAAGATAGAAAGAAAAAAGAATTAGTGGAATTAAAGAATAATGCTGAAAACTTAATTTATACGGCAGAAAAAACCCTTAATGAGACAAAAGATAAAATTCCTAATAATTTAAAAGAAAAAGTCGAGGAGAAAATTAAAGAATTAAAAGAAGTGAAAGAAAAAGACAACAAAGAAGAAATAGAGGCAAAAATGAAAGAGTTTTCTCAATTAATTTCCCAGCTAGGCCAGGAAATGTATAAATCACAAGGAACTGCTCAAGAACAACCACCAACAGAAGAAAAGAAAGAAGAAAAAGGACCAAGAGATGTTGACTATGAAGAAAAATAAGTAAGTGCTATAATATTTTTGATGTTAGAAAAGAAGAATAAAGAAAATAATCTTTTAAGAGTTTATCAATTAGCCCAGAAAGATATTAAGGGCTTTTGGAAGGCCATTATTTTTATTTTGGTTTTAGCGGTTCTTTTTGCTTTTTCCTCTCTTTTTCTGATTAACAATTTCAAGAATTTTTCTTTAGGGGCTTTAATTTTAAGCATTGTTTTTTTGGTTTTAAGCTTTTCTCTTTTAACTGTTTTTGTTTTATCAACCAGATTGAATTATTTGTTTTTTGGTTTAGTTATTTTTTCTTTTGCTATTTTTACTCCTGTTTTTTTAGCAAAGATTTTTTTTGGCTGGCTTTGGTATTTGATTCTTCTCTCGTTTGTTTTATTGGTTTTGTATTGTTTGAATATTCGGGGAGAAGCCGGAATGCTTATTCGGTTAAACTGGGGAAGAATAATTAAAAAAGGTTCTATTTTTATCAGTTGGTTAGTAATTATTCTTTTAATTTTCTTTTTTTATTTTACTTTTATAGGCGAGAAAGAGGCAATGAAAAATAGCCTAGGCGGAGGATTAGATTTTTTGTTTAGGAAAACGACAAAAGTGTCAGGGCTTGAAGGTTTTTCTTTTGAAGGAACAATTGACGAATTGATTAAGAGTTTTATTCAAAAACAAACGCCTCTTGGGGCGGGCAAGGAAAATAAAGCGTTAGAAGAAAGTTTAGTAAAAGAAATGCGCGGGAATATTTCAAAATTTTTAGGAATTGAGTTAAAAGGCGATGAAAAAATTAGCCAAGTGATAATTAATTTTATTTTCAATAAATGGCAGACTTTAAGTTCCTCTTTAAAATGGGTTTTTTACACCCTTATCTTTTTAGTTCTGTTTTCTTTAGCAAGTTTATTTAATTTTGTTTTTTCTTATCTATTAACAATTTTTAGTTGGATATTAAAAGAGGTTTTGGTAAGTCTGAAAGTAATTAATATTGAAAACAAAGGCATTGAAAAAGAGTTTTTAAGTCTTGAATGATTATCAATAAATTGAATGATTATCAATAAAACGGAAGAGTTTTATTAATGTGAGAGAACTTATTATTTTTCTTATTATTTTTATTTTATGAAAGATTATTATGAGATTTTAGGAGTACCAAAAAACGCCTCCCAAGAAGAAATTAAGAAGGCGTTTTATAAATTGGCGCACAAATATCATCCTGATAAAGGCGGAGATGCAGAGAAATTTAAAGAAATAAACGAGGCTTATCATGTACTTTCCGATCCTGAAAAAAGAGCCCAATATGATAAATATGGAAGGGTTTTTGAAGGAGTGGGCGGTTATGGAACAGAAGGGGCGCCAGGTTTTGACTGGTCTTCTTTTGATTTTGAATCACCCTTTGGTTTTAATTTTTCCGGTTTTAATAAAGATTTTGATATCTCTGATATTTTTAGTGATTTTTTTGGTGAAGAAACCAGAACAAGGCCCAAAGAAGCAAATAATAAAGGCAGAGATTTAGAGGTGGCAGTTAATCTAACTTTAGAAGAAGCCGCTTTTGGAACAAAAAAAGAAGTTTCTTTTAAAACCTATATTACTTGTGAACATTGCAAAGGAAAGGGCTATGAACCAGAATCAAAATTAAAAACTTGTCCTTTGTGTAAAGGCGAAGGAGTAATCAGAGAATCCAGAAGAACGTTTTTTGGTGTTTTTACCCAGATTACTGATTGTCCAAAATGTAAAGGCCGAGGGAAAATTCCCGAAAAACCTTGTCATGTTTGCGGAGGAGACGGAAGAATTTATAGCAAAAAGACAGTTTTTGTTGATATTCCCCAAGGAGTAAGAAATAACGAAACTATTAGGATAAAAGGAGAAGGAGAGGCAGGGGTATTCAGTGGAACGAGTGGCGATTTATATATTAAAGTAAAAATTTTGCCCCATGCTGTTTTTGAAAGAAAAAACGATGATTTATTTATGAATTTAGTGATTAGTTTTCCTGAGGCAGCCTTGGGTACAGAAAAAGAAATAGAAACTTTAGAGAAAAAGAAAATAGTGTTAAAGATTCCTCCGGGCACAGAATCAGGGGAAGTTTTTCGCGTAAGGGGAAAGGGAATTAAACATTTTAATATGAGTGGCGCAGGTGATTTATTTATTAAAATTAAAGTTTCCACCCCTAAAAAACTTTCTAAAAAAGCAAAAGAATTGTTAGAAGAACTCAAAAAAGAAATTGATTAATTTAATACAAAATAAATTTAATATCAAAATATGACAAATATTTTCTATGTTTTAGGGGCGATAATATTAGGAACAATTTTAGGCACTTTACTTGCTATTTTTTTTCTAAAAGAGAGGAAAAAAGAAGATAAAGATGTTCAATCACTTCTTCTTTTACAGAATCAAATTCAGGAGATTATTAGAACATTAGATAACAAAATGAGCGAAACGAATAAAAATATTCAAGAACAATTTTCTAGAAATATTCAAATTATAAAAGAAGTTACAGAAAAACTAACAAAATTAGACGACACCAATAAACAAGTTATCAATTTTACAGACCAACTTAAAAAATTAGAAGAAGTATTGACTAATCCTAAACAACGTGGGGTTTTAGGCGAATATTATTTAGAAACAGTTTTAAAAAATGTTTTACCACCTTCAACTTATCAAATGCAGTATGAGTTTAAAGATGGTTCGAAAGTAGATGCGGTGATTTTTGTAAAAGATAAAATTATTCCTATTGATTCTAAATTTTCTTTGGAAAATTATAATCGGATATTAGAAGCAACTACCGAAGAAGAAAAGAAAAAATTAGAAGAGGCTTTTAAGAATGATTTGAAAACAAGAATTGAAGAAACCTCAAAATATATTAGACCAGAAGAAAAAACGATGGAATTTGCTTTTATGTTTATTCCCTCGGAGGCAATTTATTATGATTTGTTGATAAACAAAATTGGTACAATTAAAACTACTACCCGTGATTTGATAGAATATGCAATTACTCAAAAGAAAGTTATTATTGTCTCGCCAACTTCCTTTTTAGCCTATTTACAAACAGTTCTTCAAGGACTAAAAGCATTAGAGATAGAAGAATCAGCAAAAGAAATTAGAAAAAGAGTAGAGGAGTTAGGAAGACATTTAATGAATTATGAAACTTATATGAAAAAATTAGGGACTCATTTAGGAACAACCGTTAGTATGTATAATTCTGCCTATAAAGAACTGTCTAAAATAGACAAAGATGTTTATCGTATTTCCGGGAAAAAGATTGAGGCAGAGCCTTTAGAATTAGAAAAACCAGAAGGAGAGGAAGGGGAGAGTTAATAAATCAAAAATGACTTTGAGGTTAATATTAATAAAAGTAGAATTATTCTCTACCTAATAAATGGCGGGTTTTTTATTTACACTCTTGACAAGAAAAAATTTGGGAGTAAAATAAATTATTAGCACTCTTGGTCGAGGAGTGATAATAATCATAAATTTTAAATTCTAAATTCACATTTTAAAATTAAAAACTTCATTAGACTAATATGAATCTTAAACCATTATCTAATCATATTTTTGTTGAACCTATAAAAGAAGAGAAAACTTCAAAATCAGGAATTGTTATTCCAGATACCGCTGAAGAAAAACCAATGATGGGAAAAGTGATTGCTCTTGGACCGGGCAAAACAACTGAAGAAGGAAAAGTTATTCCGATGAATGTCAAAGTGGGTGATAAGGTTCTGTTTACTAAATATGCTCCGACAGAGATTAAAATAGAAGATAAAGAATATTATGTAATTCGGGAAGATGATGTGATGGCGATTATTGAATAATCGCAAATTTCCAATTCTAAATCTCAATCTAATTAAAATCTAACAAAAATTAAAATTAATAATTAATAATAAATAATAAAAATAATAAAAATAATAAATTAAATAAATTAAATAAATTAAATAAATTAAAAATAAACTGATACTACTATGGCGAAAAATATAATTTTTGATGAAAGCGCTCGCCAGGCATTAAAAAAAGGAATTGATAAGGTGGCGAGTGCCGTAAGAGTAACCTTGGGGCCAAGAGGCTCGAATGTTGTTTTAGATAAAGGCTTTGGTTCTCCAACTATTACTAATGATGGGGTTACAATAGCTAAAGAAATAGAACTAGAAGATAAGTTAGAGAATCTTGGAGCTGAATTAGTTAAAGAGGCCGCGGATAAAACCAATGATGTTGCTGGCGACGGAACAACTACCGCCATTATTTTGGCTTCTTCTATTATTAATAACGGTTTGAAATATCTTACAGCCGGGGCTAATCCCTTAAGTCTTCAAAGAGGAGTTAATAAAGCGGCAAAAGCAGTTATTGAAGGATTAAAAGAAGTTTCTCATAAAGTAGAATCTCATGAAGACATTGTAAATGTAGCAACTATTTCTTCACGCGATCAAGAAATTGGTAATCTGATAGCCGAAGTAATTGATGAAGTAGGAAAAGATGGCGTAGTAACAGTTGAAGAATCAAAAACTTTAGGATTGACAAAGGAGGTAGTAAAGGGGTTGCAGTTTGATAGAGGTTATGTTTCTCCTTATATGATTACCAATCCCGAAAAGATGGAGGCAGTGTTAGAGAATCCTTATATTGTAATAACTGATGTCAAAATATCCGCTATTGGGGATATTTTACCTTTGCTCGACAAAATTTTACAGACTGGCAAAAAAGATATTTTAATAATTGCGGATGATATTACAGGTGAGGCTTTGGCTACTTTAATAGTTAATAAATTAAGAGGGATTCTTAATGTGGCGGCTGTTAAAGCACCTGGTTTTGGTGACAGGAGAAAAGAATTATTAGGAGATATTGCTATTGTTGCTGGAGGGAAAGTTATTTCTGAAGAATTAGGACTAAAGTTAGATAAAGCGAACCTTGAAGATTTGGGAGAAGCACGAAGAGTGGTGATTGATAAAGATAAAACTACTATTATCGAAGGAAAAGGAGACAAAGAAGAAATTGAAAAGCGAATTAAACAAATTAAAAAAGAATTAGAAATTACTGAATCTGATTTTGATAAAGAAAAATTACAAGAAAGACTGGCAAAGTTAGCTGGCGGAGTAGCAGTCATTAAAGTTGGTGCGCCAACTGAAGTAGAACAGAAAGAAAAACAACATCGAGTAGATGATGCAGTGAGGGCAACTAAAGCAGCACTTGAAGAAGGAATCGTTCCTGGCGGCGGCGTGGCTCTTTTAAGAGCTTTGAATAAATTATCAGAAGTGAAGTGGGCTGAGGAAGATGAAAAATTAGGAGTTGAGATTGTTAAAAAAGCATTAGAAGAACCATTAAAACAAATTGCTCTTAATGCCGGCCAAAACGGGGATGTGATTTTGGAAGAAGTTAAAAAAAGAAAGGGCAATGAAGGATTTAATGCTCAAACCCTTGAATTTACTGATATGTTTAAAGCCGGAATAGTGGATCCAACAAAGGTGACCCGTTCTGCTTTGGAAAACGCTGTTTCAGTTGCCGGAATGTTTTTGACTACTCGGGCGGTAGTTTATGAAATTCCCGAGAAAAAAGAAGAGCACCACCATGAACCAATGAGCGAAGAATACTAAAATAAAACCCTTGGCAAAAACCAAGGGTTTTGTGTTATAATTAAAAAGGAAGGTCGAAAATAATAAAATTAAAAATAAATTAAAAGAAAATTATGAGTTTTGCTTTGCTTTTAGTTATTTTCATTTTAGCCTTTTTTGTTATTGGAACTTATAATTCTTTGGTTAAGGCAAGAATTAGAATTAAAGAAGCATGGGCAGATATTGATGTTCAGTTAAAAAGAAGATACGATTTAATTCCAAATTTGGTCGAGACCGTAAAAGGTTATGCTTCTCATGAAAAAGAAACTTTGGAAAAAGTAATCGAAGCAAGGGCAAAAGCAATGAGGGCAACAGGGAAAGAAAAATTAGAGGCGGAAAATCAATTAAGCGATACTTTAAAAAGTCTGTTTGCCGTAGTGGAAAATTATCCCGAACTTAAAGCCAATCAGAATTTTTTGGATTTACAAAAAGAATTAATTGATACCGAAGACAAAATTCTGGCAGCGAGAAGATTTTATAATGGAAATGTCAGAGATTATAATATAATGCTTTCGGTATTTCCCAACAACATAATTGCTTCGCTTTTTGGTTTTAAGCCCGAATCTCTTTTTGAAGTAAAAGAAGAAACTGAAAGAGAACCTGTTAAGGTAAAATTTTAGTTATAAATTATAAGTTGGAAGTTTTGGGTTAAAATTACTATGACCCTTTATACTCAGCAAGAGTCAAATATTTTTAAGACTTGGCTTTTTATAAGCATTTTTTTGACTTTGATTATTTTGTTAGGATGGGTTTTTTCAGAAATTTATGATGCCTCTTGGATTTTGGTTTTAGCAATAATTATTGCTTTAACTCAAAGTTTTATTAGTTATTGGTATTCAGATAAAATTGTTTTGGGACTTTATAAGGCAAAAGAAATAAAAAAAGAAGATAACCCCGAACTTTACCGAATTGTGGAAAATTTATCAATTACCGCTGGCTTGCCAATGCCGAAAATTTATATTATTAACGATCCTTCACCGAATGCTTTTGCCACGGGACGAGACCCAAAGCATAGTATTGTTTGTGTTACCTCCGGTTTATTAGAAAAATTAGAAAAAGTAGAATTAGAAGGGGTGGTTGCTCACGAATTATCTCATATTGGAAATCGAGATATTTTACTTGCTTCAGTAATGGTTGTTTTAGCCGGCGTAGTTTCTTTAATGGCAAGGATATTTTTAAGAGGAAGTTTTTCAAAAAGAAGGGAAAGAGAAAACGAGGGGGGTTCAATTCTAGATTTAATTGGCTTGATTTTGGTGATTTTAAGTCCTATTTTTGCCGCGCTTTTAAGATTAGCAATTTCCCGAAAAAGAGAGTTTTTAGCCGATGCCACTGGCACTTTAATTACAAGATACCCTGAAGGATTAGCAAGGGCTTTAGAAAAAATAGCCTTAGATCCTGTTCCTTTAAAACAAGTAAATGAAGCAACTGCTCATTTATTTATCTCTGACCCTTTTAAAAAGAAAAAAATGAATTGGTTTAATAAAATTTGGTTAACTCATCCGCCAGTTGAAGAAAGAATAAAGATATTAAGAGAGATGGATTTAAGCGAAAAGATATAAAATGGTATGAAATTTGAAGATATGAAATTTGAAGAAAAGTTGATAGTTTGATATAATTTAAAAAGGTCGAAAAAGCCCTCTAAATTTAAAAAATAGAAGGGGTATAAAATTAAAAATTTAAAATATGGCAGAAGAAATTAAAGAAGAAACAAAAGAAGTTAAAGAGGAGGCTAAAAAAGAGGAAACAAAGATTGACGATAAAAAAGTTTTTGGCGTATTGAGTTATCTTTCTATTCTTTGTTTAATTCCTTTATTTGTGAAAAAAGACGACGAATTTGTTTATTTTCATGCAAAGCAGGGTTTAGTTTTATTTATTGCTGAAATTATTTGGTATATTTTGAATAGAATTATTCTTGGAATATTTTTGGGTTCAATTTTTACTTGGGGATTTCTTTCCCTTTGGGGATTATTAAATACTTTGGTTAATTTTGGCTTTTTGATTTTAGCAATTCTGGGAATTATAAATGTGATTCAGGATAAAAAGAAAGAGTTGCCTTTAATTGGAAAGTTTTCCGATAGAATAAAAATTTAAAAATTTCCCTCTTATCAAAGAGGGAAAGGAGGGGTCGCATAGTGGTCTAGTGCGGCTGCTTGGAGAGCAGCTGTGTCCGCAAGGGCACCGTGGGTTCGAATCCCACCCCCTCCGCAGCGAACAAAGTGAGCGAGGAAGGAGAGCAAACCAACTGCTTGGTTTGCGGGTGGGATTCGAAGGCCGGAGCGTTGTGCGAGTTTTTGCGAAGCAAAAGATGAGCACCGCGAGGCCAGGCTCGAAGGCAATTGCCGTCAGGCAATTGACCGAAGAGGAATCCCACACCCTCCACCCCTCACTTGAAAAAACACTGGATTCTATCAACCTTTTTATAATAGGAAAAGTATTTTTAGATAAATGTTATTTTATTTACAAAAAGAGTTTACTTTTAAAAATAAAATTTTGTGTTTTTCAAGTGAGAAGCAAAGCGGGCTTTTTGTTTTGTTTTGATTTTTGATATAATGAAATTGAAAGCGGAGTTATTAAAAAGCTTTCAGTTTTGGTGCCAACTAAAATTGCCAAGGCATTAAATATAACAGTGGACGAATTGATAAAATAATTTATGGACAATTACCTATCAATAAAAATTGATACCAAAGACGCAAATAAGAGCGAAGCTACACTGCGGCGGTTATTTTCTTTATTTCCTAAGGAGGATGTTTATTTTGAATTAAATAATAATGGAATAACTATTTATTTACGAGAATTAGATTTCTTTAATTTTAAAAACAATATTCAAGCATTGGTCAGAAGTTCAAATAGCGAAACCGCCAAATTATTAAACTTAATATTTTACAATGTTGAAAAAATAAAAAGTTACGGATTAAAGGGCAGGAAAAGATTATACGTTGGTTACGACAAAGAAAGAAAAGTAAGAAATAGAGAGGCGAAGGAAAGAGAACGTGGTATTTATTATTACACAAGAGGACACGCCTTCTCTAAGCAGAATAATAAAATCCCAGACAAATTTTTAAATAAAATAATTGTAGGTGACAGTGAGCAAGTTTTAAAAGAATTCCCTGATAATTGCATTGATTTAATTTTTACTTCTCCGCCATATAATTTTGGTTTGGATTATGAAAATCATAAAGATGGAGTGAACTGGAATGAATACTTTAATAAACTATTTGCGATATTTCAAGAATGCATAAGAGTTCTTAAATATGGCGGGAGGATTGTTGTTGATGTTCAACCTCTATTTTCAGATTATGTTCCTATTCACCATATAATCTCCGATTTTTTTATTAAAAATAAACTCATTTGGAAGGGCGAAATTTTGTGGGATAAACATCACTATAGTTGCAAATACACTGCCTGGGGTAGTTGGAAAAGCCCAAGTAATCCTTATTTAAAATATACATGGGAATTTCTTGAAATTTTTTGTAAGGGTGATTTAAGACACGGAGGAAATTGGAGAATGGCTGATATCACTGCTGATGAGTTCAAAAAATGGGTCTAT
>JBMFOQ010000005.1:0-29725 GCA_049969555.1 Minisyncoccia bacterium | reverse complement strand
CGGCGCGACTCGAACGCGCAACCACCAGCTTAAAAGGCTGTTGCTCTACCAATTGAGCTACGGGGGCATAAGATAAAGATTTTTAATTCCTAAACAATATCTTTCTTTTCTTTGATTTTGTCTATTTTCCTGTCTATTTTATATTCAAGCGGTCTTAAAATTAAATTCATCATTCCTACTAAAAGGGTAACAAAAATAGCAATTTGATAATATCCCAACCCAACTGCTGAACCAATTCCCGCTGCCACCCAAAACATCGAGGCAGTAGTTATCCCTCTTAACCTTCCTTCTTCTTTTTGAAAAATAATAATCCCTGCTCCTAAAAATCCAATTCCTACAATTACTTGTCCCAAAATTCTTGTAGGATCTAAATTTTCAAAAGAAGAATTAAAAACAATCAATTTTCCTAAAATCACAAATAAAGCCGAACCTAAACTCACAAAAGTAAAGGTTCTAATTCCCGGATCTTTTCTTGCCCATTCTCTTTCTAAACCAATTAATGCTCCTAATGCCGCAGCTATCAACAAATCTCCAAATATTTTTAGAGTTGATAATTCTATCATTAAATGATATTATAGCAAATTAGTTTAAAATTAGTCAAACAAAAAAATAAATAAACAAAAATAAAAAAAATAAATAAATAAAAATAAATAAAAAATATATGAAAAATTGGGAAATTTATAAAGTAAATCCTTATTTAAGGAATATCCAAATAAAAAGGGCGAAAATTAAAGATTTTATTAGGGAATTTTTCAAAAAAGAGGGCTTTTTAGAGGTAGAGACACCAATTTTAGTAAAACATGCAGGAATGGAGCCTTACCTTTCTCCTATTTCTTTAAAATTTAAAGATGACAAAGGAAAAATATATAAAGGGTTTTTAATCACCTCCCCGGAATATTCTCTAAAAAAAATATTAGCCAGTGGTTATAAAAAAATTTTTGAAATAACTAAAGCCTTTCGCCAAGAAGAAAGTTTTGGCGGACTACACAATCCAGAATTTACAATCCTTGAGTGGTACAGAACACCAGCCAATTATTTTGATATTATGAAAGATACGGAAAACTTAATTAATTTTTTAACTAAAAGACTTTATAAAAGAGAACATTTTTTTTACCAGGGAATTAAAGTTGATGTTTCCCTTCCTTTTAAAAGAATGAGTTTAAAAAAGGCTTTTTTAAAATTCAGTGGAATTGATTTAAATAAAACTAAATCCCTTAAATACTTTAAAGAAATAGTACAAAATAAAGGTTATAAATTAACAAAAAACTGTGACCAGAATGATTTGTTTTATCTTATCTTTTTAAATGAAATAGAGCCAAATTTAGAAAAAGGAAAACCAATTTTTTTATATGATTACCCAATTTATCAGGGGGCCTTGGCAAAAAGAAAAAAAGATAATCCGTTTTATGTTGAAAGATTTGAACTTTTTATTGCCGGGATTGAAATTGCTAATGCTTTTTCCGAACTTTTAGATTATAAAGAACAATATCAAAGATTAAAAGAAGAACAAAAATTAAGAAAAAAATTAAAAAAAGAGTTTATTGAAATTGACAAAGATTTTATAAATGCGCTAAAATCAGGTATTCCTTCTACCGGAGGAATTGCTTTAGGAGTAGATAGATTAGAAATGCTTCTTTTAGATATAAAAGAAATTAATGATTTATTAATGTTTCCGACTCAACAAATGTTTAGAAATTAAATTAACAACTCATAACTTATAACTTACAATCAAAAATGAAGTTATAAGTTATAAAGTTAGTTTTACTATTATGGTTTCTACTTCTGATTTTCAAAAAGGAATGGTGATTGAGGTCGAAAACGAACCCTATCTTATTTTAGATTACCAATTTGTCAAGCCGGGCAAAGGAACGGCTTTTGTAAGAACCACTCTAAAGCATGTTAAAACTAAAAAAGTTATTGAAAAATCCTTTCGTTCTCAAGAAAGATTTGAAGAGCTTGATTTGGATTACAAAAAAGTTACTTATCTTTATTCTGATAGGCAAAACTCAGTATTTTTAGATTCCAATAATCAAAGAATTTCTGTTCCTTTAGAAATTACAAAAGATAAAATTCCTTATCTTAAACAAAAAACTGAGGTTCAATTAGTTTATCTAGAAGAGGAGTTAATTGATGTAAAAATCCCTATTAAAGTTACTTTAAAAGTAGTTGAGGCACCACCGGCCATTAAAGGAGATACGGTGACTGGCGCTACCAAAACAGTAACCTTAGAAACTGGCCTAAAAATAAATGTTCCCATTTTTATAAAAGAGGGTGAGGAAATCATCGTCAATACCGAAACTGGCCAGTATGTTGAAAGGGCTTAATTTATTTTACCGTCACACTTTTTGCCAAATTTCTTGGTTTATCAGGGTCTCTTCCTTTTAAAACAGCCAAATAATAACTAATAAGATAAATCGGCAAAATGTTTAAAAGTGGAGAGTAAATATCTTTTACTTCGGGCAAAACAATAGTTTTATTAAAATCTTTAAAAGATTTATAGCCGAAGCCAATCAAATAAGCGCCTCGGCTTTTTAATTCCATTGCATTAATTAAGGTATTTGTCTCCTCAATATCTTTTGCAAAATGAACAAAACAAGGGGTATTTTTTTCAACTAAGGCAATTACTCCGTGTTTTAATTCTCCGCCAGCAAAAGCTTCGGCATGAAGATAAGTTCCTTCCTTAATTTTTAAAGCAGTTTCTAAGGCAGTAGGGTAATTAAATCCGCGACCAATAATGTATAAATGATGTTCTTTCTTTAAAAGATTGGCAATTGATTTTAATTTTTCTAAAAACTCTTTTTCTTTTAAAAGTTTTTTAGCGACTAAACTCAAATGTTTTAATTCCTTTACCACCTGTTTATTTCTTCCTAAAACAGAATGAGCCAAAAGCAATAAAAGAGACATCTGACTAAGATAACTTTTTGTTGCCAAAACACACTTTTCCGGCCCAGCATTAATCATTAAAACAAAATCGCTGATTCTTGTTAAAGTCGAACCCATTACATTAACTAAAGACAAAACTTTAATCTCTCTTTCCTTAACTTTTTTAACTGCTTCAATCACATCAATTGTTTCCCCGCTTTGGGAAATAGCAATCACCAAAGTTTTTTTATCAAAAGTCTCGAGAAAATGATGAAATTCTGAAGCAGGAATAAAATCGCAATTTTTTTTTAAAAGATTAGAAAAAAGATATTTGCCATAAAGGCAGGCGTGGCCAGCAGTGCCACAACCGACAAAAACTATTCGCCCTGCTTTTTTTAAAATTTCTGAAATTTTTTGCATTTTCTTATTATCCTGAAGAACGGCTCGGTTAATTGCTTCCGGCGCCTCCATAATTTCTTTAAGCATAAAATGGGGGTATCTTCCCTTCTCTGCTTCTTCTTTTGACCAGTTAATTGTTAGGGGCTTTCTTTTAATCTCTTTATTTGAAAGGTAATTTTTAATTGAAAAAGTTCTGTTATTTTTAAAATGAACCATTTCGCCGTCATTAATTAAAATTATCTTGTTGGTTTTATCCAAAAAAGCAGGAATATCTGAGGCCAAAAACAAACCCTCTTTTTTAAGCCCCATCACCAATGGCGAACCATTTCTCGCGCCAACAATTTCTTCTGTTTTTTTATCTAAAACAACACAGGCAAAAAGTCCTTTTAATTCTTTAAAAGTTTTTTGGCAGGATTTTTCAAAAGAAAATTTCTTCCGATATTCTTCAATTAAATGAGGAATTATTTCTGTATCAGTTTCGGAAACAAACTTATGACCTTTTTTTATTAATTCTTTTTTAATTTTTTCGTAATTTTCAATAATTCCATTGTGAACAACATAAATTTCTTTATCGCACGAAAAATGAGGGTGGGCATTAATTTCCGAAACTTTGCCATGAGTTGCCCAGCGGGTATGCCCGATTCCCGCGTTACTTATTAAATCTTTTTGTTTTTCAATCTCTTTAATTTCCTCAATTAAATTATCAATTTTGCCAACTTTTTTAATAAGAAAAAGGTCATTTTTTAAAGAAAGGCAAATCCCGCTTGAATCATAACCGCGGTATTCCAAATGCTTCAATCCTTTAATGATTATTTCTTTAGCGTTTTCTTTTCCTTTATAGGCAATTATTCCGCACATATTATTTAACTTAAAACCTAAATCCTAAAACTTCAGAAATCAAATTTATTTTTAATTTTTTGGTAAATAGCGCAAACTAATTTTCCTCGTTATTAGTTTTTGCCTCTTTTTTAACCATCTTTCTGCTTCAATTGCAGCCATTGCTCCTAATCCAGCAGCAGTTATTACTTGACGATACTTAAAATCACAAACATCTCCGCAAGCAAATACTCCTTCTTTTGATGTTTTCACATTGTCTTTAACTTTTATATAGCCATTTTCTTCTAATTCAATTTGTCCTTTAAATAAAGAAGTATTTGGCTCATAGCCAATGGAAATAAATAATCCTTTTACTTCTAATTCTCTTTGTTTTAAATTTTTATTATTTTCAATAACAATTTTTTCTAGCCATTTATCACCAATAATTTTTTTAATCCCAAAGTTAAACAAAAATTCAATTTTTTCATTTTTAAATGCTTCTTCTTGAAAAATCTTTGAGGCTCGCAATTCATCTCGCCGGTGGATAACATAAACTTTTTGAGCATATTTTGTTAAATACAAGGCGTTTTCTAAAGCCACATCTCCTCCGCCAACAACGGCTACTATTTGATTTTTAAAAAACGCGCCATCGCAAATTGCACAAACTGAAATTCCTTTGCCAATTAATTCTTTCTCGTTTTCTAATCCTAACCACCGATTTGAAGCACCGGTGGCAATAATTACTGATTTTGCTAAATACTCTTCTTTTTTAGAAGAAACTAATTTAAAAGGGTAAATAGAAAAATCTACTTTCTCAATTTCTTCATCTTTAATAACTACCCCAAATTTTTTATTTTGTTCTTCTATTAAAGAAAGTAATTCTAATCCACTAATTCCAGAAGGAAATCCTGGAAAATCCTCAACATTAATTGCCAAACTCATTTCCCCTCCCCTTCCCTTAAATAAAACAGTTTTTAACATTGCTCTGCCGCTATAAATACCGGCAGTTAAGCCTGCTGGTCCTCCACCAATAATTATACAGTCCCAAAGATTTTGAGAATTGAAATCTTGAGTCATGTTTTTTAAATAAACGCTGAAAATAAGTCGCTATAAAATTTTTTAAAAATAAGATAGGTATTTTTTGCTTCAGCTTGAGTTATCTCTGCCTTATTATTTTTAAGCAATTTTTCTAAATTTTCAAAAGCCTGTTTCAATATTTCTAAATTCTGAAAATTCTGATCTTTCAATTGATTGCTTATTTCTTTAAAATTATTTCCTTTATAACCTAAATTTTTTAAAGCATTAAATACTAATTCTCCTGACTCTATCACTGCTAATTTCCAAGAAACAGGAAATTCTTCTGCTAATAATTTTTCTATTTTTAGCCATTTTTTATTTTTAACCGCCTGAAATGGCTTAATAAATCCTTTATTTTTTAGATTTTCTTTCCATTCTTTCAATAAATTTAACTTTCTAAAATAATAGATAAGCATTATAACAAGAATAACGCTTGAAATCAAACTGAAGTATTTAATTAAATAATAAATCTTTAAAAGCATTTTAAATCAAAATATTTTCTATTTTTTTACAAAAATCAAGAAGTTGGAAATCACTTCCTCTTTTAGAAAGAAACTGAATACCAGTTGGTAACTTATTAAAAGTATAACCAGCATTTAAACTAATTGCCGGCAAGCCACAGATATTGGCGCTTACCGTAAAAATATCAGATAAATACATTGATAAGGGGTCGCTTGTTTTCTCTCCAATTTTAAAAGCCGGGGTAGGAGATGTGGGAGTTAAAATAAAATCCACTTTTTGAAAAGCATTCTCCCATTCTTCAACAATTAATTTTCTCACCTTTTGCGCTTTTTTATAAAAGGCTTCGTAATAACCGCGAGACAAAACATAGGTTCCTAAAACTATTCTTCTTCTTACTTCTTTGCCAAAACCTTCTCCGCGAGTTTGAAAATATAAATCTTTTAAACTCATCTTAGGACCAAGTATTTGAAACTTAGGATTTGGTGCATATCTAATTCCATCATAACGCGCCAAATTAGCGCTTACCTCTGCTGGCATAATAATATAATAACAAGCCAAAGCATAAGGGCTTAAAGGTAAACTAATTTCTTCTATTTTAAATCCGTTATTTTCTAATTTTGTTATCGATTTTTTCATTATTTCTTTTACTTCTTTATCTAATCCTTCAATAAAAAATTCTTTTGGCACGCCGATAATTGTTTCTTTTTCTGGTTTTAAAAATTTTTCCTTTTTTAATTCAAAAGAAGTAGCGTCGTTTTCATCTTTTCCATAAATTGCCTCAAAAACTATTTCTGCATCTTCAACTGATAAAGTTAAAGGACCAATCACATCTAAAGATGAAGCCATCGCAATTAAGCCATAACGAGACACCGCTCCATAAGTTGGCTTAAAACCAACTACTCCGCAAAAGGCTGCTGGCTGTCTTACTGAACCGCCAGTATCAGAACCTAAAGCAAAAACTGCCATTTCGCTTTTAACAGCCGCAGCTGAGCCGCCAGAAGAACCACCGGGTACTCTTTCTAAATCATTAGGATTTTTAGTTACAAAAAAAGCAGAATTTTCTGTTGAGGAGCCCATGGCAAATTCATCTAAATTAGTTTTTCCCAAAAGAATTGCTCCTCTTTGGTTTAATTTTTCTATCACTGTTGCTTCATAAGCACCGAAATAATTGTCCAAAATTTTAGAACCAGCAGTTGTTCTTATTCCTTTAGTCAAGATATTATCTTTAACCGCGTAAGGTATTCCTGTTAAAACATCAATTTTTTCTTTCTTTTTTATTTTTTTATCTATTTCTTGTGCTTGTCTAAAAGCCATTTCTTTATTTAGGGTTAGATAAGCATTAATTTGTTTGTCTTTCTTTTCAATATTATTGAAATAATTCTCAACTAATTGAGTGGCTGTAATTTCACCATTAATTAATTTTTGATGAAATTCTTTAATCATAATAATATTTAAACTGCTATTCTTACTTCTCTTTTTAACTCTTAAAAAACATTAACTCAAAATTTTATTCAAATAATTTAAATATTTATTCAAAGATAGGAGGGACAACAAAATACCCCTCTTTTTCTAAATTTCTTTTTTCAGGATTCATTTCATCTTCCCGAACAACATTCTCTAAAAACGAACCGCCGCTCATTGGCTCAACTTTATCGGTATTAATTTCTTCTAATTGTTTGACATAATTTAAAATATTTTCTAAATCCGAAGAAAGTTTTTCTTTTTCTTCTTGGGTAATTTCTATTCTGGCTAATTGCAATAAATGTTCTATCTCTTTAATTTCCATATTTTTTATTTCTTATTTATTTTTATTTAATTCATCATTATAGCATTTTTAAAAACTCTTCTTCATTAATAACCTTCACTTTCAATTTTTTTGCTTTTTCTAATTTTGAACCAGGATTTTCGCCAACAATTACAAAATCAGTATTTTTAGAAACGGCTTCGGAAATATCTCCGCCTTCTTCTCTAATTCTTCTTTTTGCCTCTTCTCTGGTCATTGACATTAAAGAACCAGTTAAAACAAAAGTTAATCCTTTTAGTTTTCCTTTTCCTTTATGGCTTATAACTGGAAGGAGATTAATTCCTTTTTTTTCTAATTTTTTCAAAAATAAAACATTATTATTGTCCTTAAACCACTCAATAATCGCCTTACTCATTTTTGGACCAAGTGTTTTAATCTTTTCTAATTCTTCTTGTTGTAATTCTTTACCTATTTTTATTAAATTACTAATAGTAATTGTTTTAGAAGAAATTTTGCTTTGAAAATATTCAGCTAAAAGATTAGCATTTTCTTCGCCAATATGAGGAATGCCTAAAGCAAAAACAAAACGATTTAAAGTAATATTTTTTGATTTTTGAATTGAAGAAACAATATTTTTGCTAGATTTTTCTCCATATCTTTCAAGGGGAGCAATATCTCCTTCTTTTAAATCAAATAAATCAGCAACATCTTGAATTAAACCTTCATCTAAAAAACGATTAATAATTTTTTGGCCTACTCCTTTGATATCAAAAGCACCTTTTGAAACAAAATAATAAAATCTTTCAATAGAGCGTGCTGGGCAATTTTTATTTGGACAACGAACAATAATTCCTCCTTCATCTTCCACCACTTTTGTTTTGCACACAGGACAAAAAGTTGGCATTTTAAATTCTTTTTCTTTCCCTGTCCTTAAATTAGTTAAAACCTTTTCTACTTTTGGAATCACATCTCCTGCCCGAGTAATTATTACCGTATCTTTAATTTTAAGCCCTAATCTTTTTATCTCTTCTTTGTTATGGAGAGTAGCTCGGGAAACTATTACCCCTCCTACTTCCACTGGTCTTAAAATTGCTACTGGCGTTAAAACTCCAGTCCTCCCTACTTGAACAATAATGTTTTCTACTATAGTTGTTGCTTCTTTAGGAGAAAATTTATAAGCAATCGCTCCCCTTGGTGCTTTGCCCACTACTCCTAATTTTTCAAAAATTTCATTATCATTAACAATTACTACAATCCCGTCAATCTCAAAAGGCAATTTTTCTCTTTCTTGAGAGACTTTTTGATGAAATTCAAAAACCCCCTCTAAACTCGCTGCTTTTTTATTGCCTGAATGAACTTTAAAACCTAATTTTTTTAAAAACTGATGTTTTTCTTCATGAGTCTTTAATTTCAAATCAGAAATTAAATCATAAGCATAAAAATCCAATTTCCTTAAGGCTGTAATTTTAGGATCTAATTGGCGAATTGAGCCAGCAGCTACATTTCTTGGGTTAGCAAAAGGTGCCCCTCCTTTTTTTATTTGCTCTTTATTAATTCTTTCAAACTCTTCTTTGGTTAATAGAACTTCCCCTCTTACTTCAATATCAATATTTTCTGTTAAACGTAAAGGTATTGCTTCGATTGTTTTTAAATTCTGGGTAACATCTTCCCCTATTTTTCCATCTCCCCGAGTAGAACCAATTTTTAAAACTCCGGATTTATATTCTAAACTAATCGCTAAACCATCAAATTTATATTCACAATAAAAATCAATTTTGTTTGCTGGCACTAATTTTTGAATTCTTTCATACCAGTCAATTATATCTTCTTTTGAAAAAGCATCATTTAAAGAAAGCATTGGCACTTTGTGAACAACTTTTTTAAAAAATTTTAAAGGTTTACCCGCCACTCTTTGAGTCGGCGAATCAGGAGTAATAAATTCAGGAAATTGCTGCTCTAAATCATAAAGCTCTTTTTTTAAAGAATCCAAAACTTCGTCGGGAACAAGCGACTGATTTAAAACATGATAAGCATAACGATATTTCTCAATCTCTCTTTTTAATACCTCTATTCTTTTTTTTGCCTCTTCTTTAGTCATTTTTAATAAACAATAATCTCTTTTTTATTTAATAAAACTGTTATTAAAAATAGATAATAAAAGTTTTTAGGCTTCTAAAAATTGATTTCTAATCCTCTTTTTACCTTCCTAGAAATTCCAATGGTTTGAATTTGGCCATTAATTTCAAAAGTATTTTGATATTCGCAGTCAGTATTATTAGTCATTTGAGGTTTTTCTTGAATAGCTTGAGAACTAAAAGAATTATAAAGCTGCCACTCCATACAACTATCCGCAGCATAAAAAGCTTTAACTGATTCAGCTGTTTCTATTGCCTGTCTTAAATCTTTAGTCAAAATAGATAAAAGAATTAAGGCAAGAATTAAAACTGCCCCTAAAATTAATAAACTCATTAAAAATATCTGTCCTTTGAATTCTTGTTTTATTTTATAATTCATAAAGAATTTTAACTTTCTTTAACAACTATACGAGGAGTAATTGCCGTTTCTAAATGAAAAGTAAATATTTGATTTCTAATCTCTGTTTCTATCTCTAAAGATACAACCACTGTTAATTGCGAATTAATTTGATCACCTCTTTGATAAAAATGCGCTTTAGTAATTTTTAAATTAGGATCAAAAAGAGGCTCAAAATTATCTGCTAGGCCTTCAATAAATTGTTCAATATTAAAATTATTATATTGATAACAAACTTTTCTCCATTTTTTTTCTAAATAATAATCAAAACAAATTTTATAATCTTTATCAAAATCAAAATTTTTTCCCATTCTAATTGAACGGGCCATTAACTCCAATTTATTTCTTATATTATTTTCTGCTGTTAATAAAGCGTAAGCAACTCTTTCTGAACGAATAATTGAAATATAAACTTGAGATAAAGTAATAATCACCATTACAAAAATTCCTGTAGCAATTAAAAGTTCAATCAAAGTAAACCCTTTTTTATAATTCTTTATCCGGTTTTTAATTTTATTAATGAACATACCCACCTTAAATAATTTTATACCTTGAACCAGTTATAAAGATGGTCTTCAACCGTTAAATCAAATATCATATTTCTGGTTTTCCATTTAATAAAAGAAATAACTCTAATTTCATCATCAGAAATTGTTTCGATTTTAATCTGTCTATAGAAAGAAGTATTACTTCCATTATTATAAAGATACAAATTTAAATCTTGATTATAAGTTAAATAATCATTCTCATTATTACACGCTATTGGCTTTAAAGTTAAGGGCATTGAGGTGTCAATAAGATAACAACCATCTGACAATCCTTCTCGCCAAGAGATAGTGCCTTTATTATTTAGTATTTTTATAAAATTTGTATCTCTGATATTTCTGACTAATTCTATTCCTTCTTGGGCTAAAAAAACAGCGCTTAATCTATCTTGGATTACTGAAACATTATATAAGGCCCGCGTTACTAAAATAAACCCACTTAAAATTCCAATTATTAAAATTGAAATTGCAATTAAAGCCTCAACTAAAGTAAACCCTTTTTTCATAAATATCTTATGGTTGACTACCTAATTTTTTAAAAATTTGACCATTTTTTCCAATAATTATTTCATAATAAGGGTACTCAGTTAATTGATTTTCTAATCTAATTTTAATTACTCCTTGACTAATCTCTTGAGGATAAAAATAAACTTTTGGCTCAGGGGGAACAAAAACTACTGATTGAATATTTGTCTCAATTATTTCTGTTTGTTTTACTAAAGGAATAATCGCCTCCTTCTCGTTTTCTTCGTATTTTTTATCTCCCTCTCCTTGATTGTCCTCAGTACAAAAATCTTTAAAAGCAATTGTTGAAGTAGGACTATTAAAATACATTCCCCATCCACAAATTTTTTCTTCTTTTATATTTCCCTGATAAACAAGCATTGCCTGATTTTGAATTCTTTGTAATTCAAAAACTAATTTATTGGCTGAGCGAGCCAAAGCAGTAATTGTCTCCGCCCGTCGATTATATGCCAAAACCATCACTGTGAGCAAAGTAATAATCCCAATTGAAACCATCATTTCTACAAAGGTGAAGCCTCTTATTTGAAATTTTTTCCTTTTTAAAACAAACATCATAAAAATCAAATTCCCAATAATAAATATCCTTTTATTATTATATCACCAAAAAGCATTACTAACAATGCTCCTAAAGACAAAAATGGGGCAAAAGGAACATAACTTTTTAGAGTTTTCTTTTTTAAAAGAATCAAAATAAAAGAGACTGCTCCGCCGATTAAAAAAGCTAAAATCAAAGAGACTAATACTGCTGGCCAGCCTAAAATAATTCCCAAAAACAAAGCCAAAATTGCATCTCCCCAACCCATTGCCCTTTCTTTAGAAAGATAAACAATTAAAGAAATAACCAGGAAAGAAAAAAATATTCCTAAAAAAAGAGAGAGAAAATAAGAATATATTCCAAAAAGATAAGTATAACTGCCTAAAAATTGAGTTAACTGAAAACTAAAAAATGTCCTTTTAGAAAAAATAAGATATAATCCATAAAAAATTTTCCAGATTAAACTTATAAAAATAGCCGGGAATAAAACCTCTGACAAAATAAGATATTTTTTAATATCATAAATAGAAATTAAAATTAGAACTATCAGCCAATAGAACCAGAAAATCAAGTTAATTAAAATAATCAGTTTTTCTAGATTGAAATCAGAAAAAAAACGCAAAAAGAAATTTGGAATAAAGGAAAAACGGAAAATCCTTAAAGTTAAAAGAAAAAAAAGAAGAGCAGTTAGGCTCTCAACAATCGGATATTGAAGCGAAATTTTATTTTTACATTTTAAACATCTTCCTTTTAAAAGAAAAAAACTTAAAATCGGAATAAGTTCTAGAAAACTTAAAGTTTTTTTACAATAAGGACAATAAGAACGGCCCTTAATAAAGGACTCTTTAGTATCAATTCTATCTAAAACAACATTTAAAAAACTACCAATAATGCTTCCGAAAATAAAGGAAGCAAACAACATTAATGGTCTCATTAAAAATATTAGGGTCTTACACAATAGATAGTATCACCCGTAGTATTTCCGCAATCAACCCCATAAAGAGTATTATCCACATCATCATCTAAAGCCGGATCTTTTGTTTCAAGTTTTGTTCCTAAAACATAATCTTGGCCATCGTTTGATCTCCCATAATAATAAGTCCAGCCAACATTAGTTAAAGGATCTTTGGGAATAGAAGTAACTCCAATGCCTGTTTGAGGATTAGTTAAGATATTAGAAAATGATTTCCAATCACTTTGTGGTTCAGGATAAAAATAATATTTAGCATAATATAATTCCAAAGCGTTTTGAATAGCATGTAAATCTGCTATTCTTCTTGAATCTCTGGCTTTGGCTCTTGCTCCCCCCATTCCAACTAAAATCAAAGAAGCAAGCAAAGCAATAATAGTAATAACAATTAACATTTCAATAAGAGTAAACCCTTCTGGATATTTTTTATTTTGGTTTTTATTTTTTATTTTGGTTTTACAAAAAAACATACTTATATAATTTATTAATTTATTTTTTTGTTCGACCTTAATTTTTTAATTAAAAATTCAAAATTTTTAAACACTTTGGGCTAATTGATAAATAGGCAAAATTACTGCTGCCACCAAAAATCCAACGGCAATTCCAATAACAATGACTAAAGCCGGCTGTAATAAATCAAGTAAAGTAGAAAAGGCGCGATTTATTTCTTTTTGATAATAACTTGCCACTTTTTTCAGTAATTCATCTAACCGGCCAGTATTTTCCCCAACAGCAACCATTTGGCTCACAAGCGGCGGAAAATATTCATAATGATTTTTTAAAATATTAGAAATGCTTTCACCGGTTTTTACTCCTTCCGCTATTTTTTGTCCCAACATATAATAAATATGATTAGCGGTTGAACCACCGGCAACTTCAAAAGCAGTGACTGTCGGAATCCCTCCTTGAATTAAAGTACCTGCTGTCTCGCAAAAGCGAGCAATAAAAATTTGTTTATAAATTTTTCCTAAAATTGGAAGCTTTAAAAGATAAATTCCTAATACCCTTCCTCCTTCCCGAGAACGAAAATAATTCATTAAATACCAAATAAAACCGGCTAAAACAACTATTAAAAACAAACCATATTTTGAAAGTAAAGTACCAATCGTAATTAAAATTTTTGTTGTCCAAGGTGGAGTTTTACCAAATTCCTCAAAAATATTTGCCATTTGGGGCGCTAAAGCAATAGTAATAATTGCTCCCACCACCACAAAAGTACCAAAAAGAAAAACCGGATAAGAAGCCGCGGCTTTTGCTTTATTAAATAAATCATTTTCATGTTCTGCATAATCTGCTAAATAAGTTAAAACCTCTTCTAACCGCCCAGAAATTTCCCCTGATTTTATCATCTGAGAATAAAATTCTCCAAAAACATCACCTCTCTTTTCCACTGCCTTTGATAATGGTAATCCAGCGTCCAAATCAGAAACTAACTCGAAAACCAAATCTTTTATTTGGGGAGTAGGGGCTTGTAAAAGCAGGGTTTTTAAGGCTTCTCCTAATGGTACATGACTTTCAAGAAGAATAGCAAATTGTCTTAAAAATATTGCTAAATCTCTTTTAGAAATAGATATTTTTTTTCCTAAAATAGAATCAAGAAGAGTTGCTTTTTTCATTGGTGAAATATCCAAAACTATCAACCCATAACTTTGAAGAGTTTTAATCGCTGAATCAGCACTTCGCGCCTCAATTGTTCCTGTTTTAAGATTTCCTGTTTTATCTTTTGCTCGATAAATAAACTTCATAATAATTAATTAAATTTTTAACTCATTAATTCATTAATTCTAAATTCTATCCCAATAACTGCCTTAACTCTGAAGGATTAATTGAATAATTTTCAGCTGTTTCTAAAGAAATTTCGCGCCTTCTCACTAACTCCACTAACGAACGGTTTAAAGAAACCATTCCCTCTTGAGAAGAAGTTTCAATTACTAAATCTATTTGATAGGTTTTCTTTTCCCGAATAAGATTTTTAATTGCCGCATTGGCAAACATAATTTCGCAAGCAGGGATTCTTCCGCCCGAAATTCTGGGAACCAATCTTTCAGAAACAATTCCAATTAAGGTGGTGGCTAATTGCGAACGAATTTGATTTTGTTGGTCAGCAGGAAAACTATCAATAATTCTATCAATTGTCTGACTGGCAGAATTAGTGTGCAAAGTAGATAAAACTAAATGGCCAGTTTCCGCCGCCGTTAAAGCAATTGCCATTGATTCAGGGTCACGCATTTCGCCGATTACTATTACATCCGGGTCTTGTCTTAAAACAGAACGCAAGCCCCGGTGAAAAGAAACTGTATCTGTTCCTACTTCTCTTTGGTCTATTAAAGATCTATCTTGGATATAAATATATTCAATTGGATCTTCAATTGTTATAATATGATCCATTCTTTTGTGGTTAATTTCATCAACAATTGCTGCCATGGTAGTTGTCTTTCCATGACCAGCAGGGCCAACTACCAAATAAAACCCTTGATTATATTTTGATATTTCATGAAGGATTGGCGGCAAATTTAGTTCTTCAAGAGTTCTAATATGATAAGGAATTAAACGCAGAGCAGCGGATAAATATCCTTTTTGAAAATAAACATTCACCCTAAAACGCACCTTATCTTGATAAGAAAAAGCAAAATCAATTTCTTTTTCTGTAATAAGTTTTTCTTGCTGTTCAGGATTTAAAAGAACCGCAATTAATCCTGCAAGCGACTCCGGAGTTAAAATTGGTTCATTAGAAATAGGCACTAAATTTCCATCAATTCTCACTGTTGGGTGCCGGCCAATACTTAAATGCAAATCAGAGGCTCCTTGCTGAGCAGCCAAAATCATCAACTCCGCCAATTTTTTTTGATAATCAATCGCCATAAGAGAAAAAATCAATTTTAAAAATTAAAAATATAAAATTAAAAATTGTCTTTATATGTATTATACCAAAAAGATGTCAAGAAAATAAAGAGCCAAACCTAAAATAGCGGCTACTCCGGCAATTATCCAAAAGCGCATTGTAACTTTTGTCTCTGGCCAACCAATAGCTTCAAAATGATGATGAATAGGGGTGGAAAGAAAAAGTTTTTTCTTCTTTATTTTGCGATAAATTTTTTGAATAATCACAGACAAAGATTCAATCACCCAAATAAAAGCAAAAAACGGCAAATATAAAGAAGTATCAGAAAGCATCGCAATTACCCCCACGGTAATTCCAATTGCCATTGCACCAGTATCTCCCATAAAGAATCTTGCTGGATAGATATTAAACCATAAAAAGGCAATAATTGTTCCAATAAAGGTTCCTAAAAAAGCGGCTAAATCATATTTTCCTTTTATAAAAGAAACCACTAAAAGACAACTCAAAGTAATTAAAGCTGTACCAGCAAGTAGGCCATCCAAACCATCAGTTTCGTTGGCAGAAAAAGTAGTTGCCACTAAAATAAATACAAAATACAAAAAATAAAACCACCCCAGTTTAAAATCACCTATCAAGGGAAAATGAATAGAATCATAGCCTAATTTTTGAGTAAACCAAATTGCTCCAATTATTGCAATTAGAGTATAAACAATAATTTTGTCTCTCATCCTTAAACCACCGCCCTTTGGTCCTATTTTAAAAACTCCCAGCAAATCATCTATTAAACCAACTAAAGCCGCTCCAGTCATTGCTGCTAAAGGCAACCAAGTTTGGGGCCGAGAAACAAAATTTATTCTTACCCAAAAACCGTCTAAAAATTTATTCAAAAAGAAAAAAAGAAAAGTTACAATCAAAACACTCCCCCACATTAAAACTCCACCCATTGTAGGTGTTCCTTCTTTTTTTTGGTGCAAACTCATAAAAACCGGCGCGTTTTTATCTTCGCGAATATGCTTTCCCAAACGATATTTATACAAAACATTAGTCCATAATGGAGTTAATATAAAAGTTAAAACTACTGAGAAAACCCCCAGAAGCATCACCCTTATTAACTGAAAAGCAATAGAAGAAGAATCCATAGTTTTAAGCTTGATCCTTATTTAAAAAAGAATTATTTAAAACATTCTCAAACCAATTATAAAGCTTCAAAGTATCATTAAAACGGTCGCTGGAGTTTAAGACAATAATCACTATAGCTATTTTATCATTTTTAGAAGGATTAGTAAACTCATAAATAGTCAAGAGACAATCACCGGCAATTGGTGTAGAACCAGTTTTACCAGCCCATAAATTTTCTAATTTTGAAACTAATTCATTAGTGTTTTTTAAAAAATGCCTTTCTTTTCCGTCTATTGAAGAAATTTCAGTGTCTTTTTCCTGAGTAATTTTTCCTATTAAAGGGTAATTTTTATAAATTTCTCTTGAAAGCAAAAACAAATCAGAAGCAGTAGTAAAATTTCCTTTTCTATCCAACCCTGTAGAATCAAAAAAGATAGAATCATTCATATTCAACTGTCTTAATTTTTCTTGCGCTAACTCTAAAAAATTAAATCCTTGATTATTGACTTTTTCTTCTAAAGCAATTGCCGCATCATTAGAAGAAGAAACTAATAAAGCTTTTAATAAATCTAAAACTTTTAATTTTTCTCCTGATTTAAAATTAACTTCCTCTCCTTCGGCGCTCAAAGCATAATCGCTAATAACTACTTCCTCATCCAAAGGAAGGGTATCAATGGTTATGATAGCGGTTAACAGTTTTGACAAAGAAGCAGGAAAAAAATGAATATTTTCGTTTTTTTTAAGCAAAATCTTTCCTCTATTTAATTCCCCGACTAAATAAGAAACAGCGGAAAGTTTTTCTTTAAAAGGAATTAATTTTAAAACAGAGCCATCTATTTTTATCTGATTTTCTTTTTGTCTTTCTAACAAAATTGCTTCATAAATATTTAAAATTTTCCCATAAGAAATTAATCCTATGCCAATAACAAAAATGACTATAAAGAAAATATCCTTAATTAACCTCTCATTTGTTTTTTTGTTTAAATTCTTCATATTGCGGGAGTTCGTTAACATTTTTTATTCCCAGATATTTTAAAAAGTCAAAAGAAATTTTATAAACAAAAGCATTGACTCTTTGAGGATCTGGCTCCCTTTCTATCAATCCCCTTAAAAGTAATTGGTGCAAAGTATAAGAAGAATCCACTCCGCGAATTTCGTTAATTTTTGCCCGAGAAATAGGACCAAGATAAGCAATTATTGCCAACGTATCACGGCTTGCCCGACTTAAATCTCCTTCAAAAATATCTTGTTTCAATTTAATTAAATAAGGGCTCACTTTTTCGCTGGTAGTCAAAAGCCATTTATCATCTTTATTAATTAATTTTATTCCCCGGCTTTTTTCTTCTAAATCATTTTGTAAATTTTTTAAGGCTTCTTTTGCCTCTTCTTCTTTAACTTCAAAAATTTGGCTTATTTTTGATAAAGCCAATGGCTCAGAAGAAGCAAAAAGTAATCCCTCGATTAAAGTTTTTAAATACCCGAAATCCATATTTTGTCGAAATTTTTATCTTGTTTAATATCGACTACTCCTTCTTTTACTAAATGAAGAACTGCCAAAAAAGTAACTACAAATTCTATTCGTTTTGTTTTATCAGGAATTAATTCATCAAAGGCAAAAGTTTTTCCTTTGGTTAATCTGTTAATCAATTCTTTTATCCTTTCTTTTAAACTGATTGTTTTTTCAATCCTTCTTTCCTCTAAATCAACAGGCAGCTCTACCTCTTCTCTTATTTTTTTATAACTTAAAAATAAATCATTAAGGGTAAGATTTTTGGGCGGTGAGAAAACTATTTTTTCTTCTAACCAAGGCGGTCTTACAAAAAGATAGTTTTTCTTTTTTAAAATTTCTAAAATCTCTTTTCCCCTTTCTTGAAAAAACTTATAAATTGCTAGTTTTTCTTCTAAATTTAAAATTTCCTTTTCTTCCTCTTGGGTTAATTCCAAAGTTGGTAAAAGCGATTTAGATTTAATTAAAAGCAAGGTCGAAGCCACCACCAAAAAATCCGCCAATTCATTCGGGGAAATTAAAGATTCGGTATTTAAATGATTTAAATAATCTTGAGTAATCTGCGCTAAAGATATTTCCGTAATCTCCAAATTTTTCTGCTCTACTAATTGAAGCAGTAAATCTAAGGGACCAGAAAAATTTTGCACTTTTACCTCATACATAATTATTTTTCTAACTTAATTTCTGCCGAAAGTATTTTTTTGATATTGTTTATCCAAAATTCTTTAAATTTCAATTCTAAATCTTTGTAAAAGTAATAACTTTCTTTTTTATATTCAATTAAAGGGTCGTGGCCGCCATAAGCTCTTAAGGCAGTTGAATCCCTCAAAGATTCTAATTTTTCAAGATGAGTTACCCACATCGTATCTAAAATTCTTAAGGCAAAAACCTTAAGGATATTTAAAAGATTTTCCTCAAGAATTCCTGAACGAATTTTCTCTTCATATTCTTTTTGAGGAAATTCATCATTTAACTCCCTAAAAACTGACTTTACTCTTTCTAATAATTTTCCTTCTTTATGATCTTTGAGAATTCCATCTCTTAAATTATAAAACGCAATTCTTTGTTTGTTAATAACATCATCATACTCCAAAACATGTTTTCTGATATCAAAATAATAGCCTTCAATTTTTGCTTGAGCTGATTCAATTGCTTTTGAAACCAAAGGATGTTCTATTGGCTGATCTTCCGGCCAGCCAATTTTTTCCATCAAATTTTTTAAAGAAGGGGGAGCAAAAATTTTAACTAAACCATCTTCCAAAGATAAAAAGAATTGAGTTGAGCCAGGATTTCCTTGTCTGCCTGCTCGGCCGCGAAGCTGATTATCAATTCTCCGCGCTTCGTGTCTTTCAGTGCCAATCACATGAAGCCCGCCTAATTCTAATATCTTTTTTCTTTCTTCTTCATTTGGGGGATTACCTCCTAAAATAATATCAACCCCTCGTCCAGCCAAATTAGTAGCCAAAGTAACTGCTTTTAATCTTCCTGCTTGAGCAATTATTTCTCCTTCTTTCTCATGATTTTTCGCATTAAGAATCTGAAAATTTAAGCCTGCTCTTTTAAGATACTTAGCTAATTCTTCATTTTTTTCTACCGAAGGAGTGCCAATAAGAATTGGCTGTCCTTTTTGGTTTCTTTCTTGCACTTCTTTCACAATTGCTTTTAATTTCGCCTCTTTCGTTTTATAAATTCTATCGGGTAAATCACGTCTTATCATTGGTTTATTAGTAGGAATAACAATTACTTCGAGATTATAAACTTTTTTAAATTCTTCAGAAGAAGTTAAAGCAGTTCCGGTCATCCCTGATAATTTTTCATACATTCGAAAATAGTTTTGAAAAGTAATTGTGGCAACAGTCCTTGATTCTTTTTGAACCGGCACTCGTTCTTTTGCTTCAATTGCCTGATGTAAACCACCCGAATACCGCCTATCAGGCAATAATCTGCCAGTAAATTCATCTACAATTATTACTTTTCCATTTTTAACAATATAATCTCGATCTTTAAGATAATGACGCTCTGCTTTTAATGCGTTTTCTAAATAATGAACTAAAATCCAGCCTTTTTCGTCGAAAATGTTAAATTTAAAAATTTTGTCTAAACGATTAAGCCCTTCTTCAGTTAAAGAAATAGTTTTATCCTTATCATCGGCTAAATAATCCTTTCCCTCTTCTAACTGCCGAGCGATTTGGGCAAATTGCAAATACAAATTAGAAGCCTCTTCATCAGGCATTGAAATAATTAATGGCGTTCTCGCTTCATCTATTAAAATACTATCTACCTCGTCAACAATCGCATAAAAATGACCTCTCTGGACTTTATCTTCTAAATTTTCCACTAAATGATCTCTTAAATAATCAAAACCAAATTCGGCATTTGTGCCATAAGTAATGTCTGCTAAATAAGCTTCCTTTTTTTCTACTGGCCTTAAAAACTCTGTAAAAACTTTAAACGAACCCAGTTCATCCCTTTTTTTATCCATTTCTTCTCTCTTTTCAATATTTTCCAATTTATATGCCGGATCATATAAAAAAGAACCCTCTTGAGTGATACAACCAACCTTTAAACCCAAATAATGATAAATTTGCCCCATCCAAACCGTGTCTCTTTTTGCCAAATAGTCATTGACGGTTACAATGTGAACTCCTTTTTTAAATAACGAATTTAAAACTGCCGGAAGAGTGGCAACCAAAGTCTTTCCTTCACCAGTTTTCATTTCAATTATTTTTCCTTCGGCCAAAGCCATTCCTCCCAAAATCTGAACATCATAATGACGCTGTTTTAAAGTTCTTAAGGCTGCTTCGCGCGTTAAGGCAAAAACCTCAATGAGATTTTCCTCTTTAAATTTATTATTTTCTAAAATCTCTTTTTGATTCTCCTGAATTTTCAAAATCATCTCTTCTTGAGAGAGTTTTTTGACCTCCGGCTCGGAGTTATTAATTGCTTTAAGAGTTTTTTCTTTGCTTTTTAAATACGAATCACTTGTTGTGGAAAAAAAATTAAAAAATAGGCCTTTCATAGTCTCAATGTTTCAAATAACGCCAAATTATTTTTTCTTTAAATTTTCTAGCAGTTCTTCTAAAAAAACTTTCTCTTGTTTTTCGATGCTCAATAATTAATCTTTTTAAATTATCTTTTAAAAGAACGGCTAGCTCTTTAATATCTGAAGCAGTAACTTTTGCGCTAATATCATTTCCCGGAATATAAAGCCTTGCTTCAGCTGAATAAATTTCTCCTGTTTGAGAATTGCTTACTTTTTCAACCACTACCTCCAATTGTAAGTTTCTTTTGAAAAAACGAGTATACTTTTCTATTTCTTTCAGTTTTTTCTCGAAAAATTCTTTGTCAGAGGATAAAAGATTGGTCTTAAGAGCGCTGATTTTAAAAGAAATCATAGTAAACAAGAAATATAAAATTTAATATAAAACTTTTCTTCAAGTTTACTCTAAAACTAATAAAAAAACAACCCCCTTCTTAAAAATTCTTTTAAAGAAGGGGGGCAGAAAGCCGAAAGGATATTAAAGAAGTCAATTATTTACTCTTTTTACCTCCTTTCTTGGCTTTCTTTACTTTCTTTGCTTTCTTTTTAGCCATATTAAAAGTTTTTTTATTCTCAAGCAGCCGACCGCTCTGATAAAAATTTTTTGAAAAATTTTTATCAGAACTAATCAAATTTTCTGCTTGATTTTTAAGAAAGTTATTTCTAAAAAAATTAATTCAAAATTTTTTGAAATAACTTTTTCTTAAAAAATTTCATTCTTACCTTAATTTTAGTCCTTTAAATTTTCTTGTCAAGGGTTTTTAGTGCCTAACACAAAATTTTTTAGGAAATAACAATTTCTGTTTCTAATTTAATACGAAATTTCTCAAAAACTTTTTTTTGAATTAAGTTTATAAGGTATAAAACATCTATTGCTTTTGCCTTTTTAAAATTTATAATCACATTAGCATGAAAATCAGCAATCTTTGCTCCGCCTTTTGCTTTTCCTTTAAGCCCACATTTCTCAATAAACCAGCCAGCAGAAACTTTTCCTTGTAAAGTCCTCACTTTTTCTCCCTGAATAAACACTTCCTCTTTTTTAGGATCAAAATAATTTTTATAAATTGTTTTTAAAATTAAAACATTTTTAAAAATACTTCCGGCTGAAGGATAAGAAAACATTTTCTTTTCTATTTTTGTTTTTAAATATTCTAAACTTTTTTTCTTGATTTCTTCTTTGTTTCCTTTTTTCTTTTTAAGTTCTACTTCCCAAATAATTTCTTTTTTGTTTTTAAAGATACTCGAACGATAATCAAATTTACAATCCTTGTTTGAATAAACTTTTAATCTAAAGTTATTTGAATCAATTGTTTTTACTTTTAATATAAGGTCCTTCATTTCAAAACCAAATGCGCCAGCATTACCATAAACCGCTCCGCCAATTGTTCCTGGAATACCATTTAACCACTCATAATTTTTAATTCCTTTTCTAATGACATATTGAACCAAATCAGCTAAAAGATATCCTGCTCCAATTATTATCGAATTTTTCTTTTCTTTTATTTTATTATTTTGAATTTTTATTATTAATCCATTAAAACCCTCGTCTTTAAATAAAACATTAGAGCCATTGCCTAAAATAAAAAAGGGCAAATTTTTGCTTTTTGCCCATCCTAAAGCGCTTTTTAACTGCTTAAGGGTTAAAACCTCAGTAAAATATTTTGCCTTTCCGCCAATCCTAAAGGTTGTATAATCTTTTAAAGAAATATTCTTTTTAATTTCTAAATCTGCCATTTTTCTTAATTATATTCTATATTCCAGATTCCAAATTCTCAATTCTAAACTGGGGCCCAAACGGGGTTAACTCCTTTGTCAAATGAAGTGAGTGCTCAGCCGCCGGGCCCCAATTCCATTGTAAACAACTCTTTTAAATAAATCAAGGAAAAAATAAAAACCCGCCAGTAAAAACCGGCGGGCCGACAAAAGGAGCGATGATGAAAGAAAATTCTTTCCTCATCAAGCACTCACTTCATTTAATATTATACTCCCAAAATTTTTAAAAGTCAAGCTCTTTATAAAAATATTCTAGTGCTTTTTGTCAGAAAACTAATGAGTTTTTATTTCAAAAGGGATTCGCCAAGCTTTTAAAGCAATCGAAAAATCAAAGCCCAATGAACGGTGTTTTAAATAATAAAAGTCATATTTTAATTTTTCAATTGCGTCTTTAATTGAGGCGCCATGAGGATAATTAATCTGCGCCCAGCCAATAATTCCCGGTTTGATTAACATTCTTTTTTCATAAAAAGGAATCTCTTTTTTAAATAATTCCACTAACTTTTCTTCTTCTGGCCGGGGACCGACAAAGGAAGTTTCTCCTTTAATAATATTTATTACCTGAGGAATTTCATCTAAATGAGTGAACCTTAAAATTTTCCCTATTTTGGTAATTCGTTTATCTTTTTCCAAAGTCCAGGCTGGACCAATTTGATTAGCATTTTTAACCATTGTTCTAAATTTATAAATTAGAAATTTTTTTCCGCCTTTTCCAATTCTAAAAGAACAAAACAATATTGGCCCAGAAGAATCTATTTTGATTAAAATTCCAATAATTGGCCATAAAGGCAAGCTAATAATCAAAAGAATAATCCCCCCTAAAAAATCAAAAATTCTTTTTATTACTTCATAGGTTTTGAGGTTTCTTTTTGAAAAACAATTTTTAAACCATTCTTCGGTAAGTAAAGATAAAGCAACTTTGCCGGTAAGTGTTTCGTAAAATTGGCCAAAATCAATTATTTCTATGTTTTTATCTTTAAATCTGTCAGAGATTAATTTTTGATATTGATTATCTACAACAAAATAAATTTTTTTTGTTTTCTTATTATTTTTTATAATAGATTCAAGCCTTGAAACCTCGGGCTCAAAAAAAGATTCTAATATCTCTAAACCAAAAGAAGGATGGCTTTTAATAAACAAAATTAATTCTTCTTTTTCTTTGACTTGAGAAATAAATATTATCTTTCTTTTTCTTTCTTTCAATAGCCAGTTAATTAAAGAACGCCAAATAATTAAAAAAATCAAAGAGAAAATAATCGTTAAAAGCAAAACTAATTTTGGCACTAATTGGGGGGTAAAAATATAAAAAACTAAAACAGCAAAAAATCCACCAATTAAAAATAGTTTAAAGGCCAAAAAATAAAATTCCCGATTGCTTATTAAGTAGGGAAATTCATATAAACGACTGATAGTAAAAAGTAAAAACCAAATTAAAAAAATAAAACTAAAATGAAAAAAGGAATTAACAAAAATAATCTTTAACTTAAAAAATTTATTAAGCAAAAAGCCGTATCTCAAAATCAAAGCAATAAAAAGGGCGGTATAAAAACATAAAAAATCGCCTAAAATAATAATAAACAATCTTTTTCTATATCTTTGAAACATATCTTAAAATTTCCTCCAAATTTTTGCTGATTATTTTTTTATCATAATACTGGCGAGCATAAATTAAACCCGATTCCCCCATTTTTTCTTTTAAAAGAGAATTTTCATAAATTTTTAAAATTTGTTCTTTAAGCGATTGCGGGTCTTCGGGTAAAGCCACTAAACCCGCTTGAGCATTTTCTATAATCTTACTTGCCTCGCCTTCTAAATTAATAATTATCGGTTTACCATTAGCCAGGTAATCGAAAATTTTTGAAGGAATATTTTTTTTGAAAGCAATTGAATTTTTATAAGTTGCCAAACAAACATCAGCCCGGCTAACAAAATAAGGCATTTCTTCTCGGGGTCGCTGGCCAGTTAAAATAACATTAGTTAAATTTAATTCTTTAACCAAATTTTTAAGTTCTTCTTCCTTTGGCCCACTACCAACAATTAAAAAAACAATATCTTGATAGTCCTTCAATAAATTTGCGGCTTTGGCCATCACTTCTGGCGCCTGAGCAAACCCCAATAGGCCGGTATATAAAACTACAAATTTATTTTTTAAATTATATTTTTCTTCTATTTCGGTTGTATCATAGTCGTTTTTGTAAAATTCCAAATCAGCGCCATTGGGAATATAAGAAATTTTTCCCCGCGGTATGCCATAAGAACAAATTAATTCTTCTAAAATAGCCGGAGAATTTACTAAAATAACAGTTGCTTTCTGATACAAATCTCTTGCTTTTTTCAGAGTATAATAATAAACAATATTCTTTTTTAAATAGCCAGTCTCTTCGGCTGCTTCAGGCCATAAATCCCTTAAATCTAAAACCAAAGGAATTCTAAATCTTTTTGCTATTTTATAACCCACTAATCCTACAAATAATGGCGGCAGAGAAGATATTATTAAATCTGGTTTTTCTAAGGAAAAACTATTAATATAACTTGAAAATGAAAAGGAAAAGTAATTTAAAAGTCTAGGCAAAAATTTTGTTGATGAAGAAATATATGTCCAACATCTTATAATTTTAATTCCCTCTTTTCTTTCAATGGTCTTCCATTTATTTTTATAACCTTCAAAAATTTTTCTTAATGGATGATTAGGATAAGAAGTTAGAACCGTAATTTCATGACCGCTTTCTTTTAAATAATTAGTAAAATATCCCCAGCGATTTGCCGGCGCATTAGATTCTGGAGGGAAATATTGAGTATAAAGCAATATTTTCATTGAAAATGTTTAAATTTGATATTAAGCTAACGGTTTTATTTTAAATTGAAATTCCTTTTTGATTCCTTTTAGAAGTTTTTCTTTAAATTGAATGGTTTTCGAAGGTATTTTTACTCCATAGGAAGGCGATATCTCGTCTTCTATTATAGCAAAATTTAAATCTTTTGGCGCCTCAAACAAATATTTATCTTCTTTTCCTAAAAGAATAATCTCACGGAGATTATGGTTTTCTTTCTTGGGCCAGATATTAATTTCAGGCGAGAGATGAAAATTCCATTCAATAATTGACTCTTCCTTAATGATTTTGTCAGCAATTGTTAAACTCTTTTGCTTTTTATTAATTGTAAAAGTTCTTTCCAATTCATTAATTACCCCGTGAATAATAATTTCTTCTTTTTTATTAGAAACCGAGATTATTTTTAATTTATTTTTATCGAAATAAGAAAAAATATCTTTACTAATCTCATTTTGTTCTTGAGAGTCTATAAAACAAACATTATGTTTTTGCGTGCTTCGAAATTTATTCCTTTCAAAAATATCGGGACTATAAACAAAAGTTCCGGAATCAATAATTATGTCATCGCCATTGAAATTCAGTTCAAAACTCAAAATATCATTATGTTGGTGGCTTCCTCCTTTATTCCTACAGCCAGCATTTCTTCCGGTAATAAAATAAAAATTTTTACTTTTAGCAATATAAATTCCGCCTTTTTTAAATTCTAATAATTGAATCCCTTTATTATCAATTTCCTTATCAAAATCTTTTTCAAAAACATATTTGGCTAATTTAAATAAAGCAAAATGATTCCTTTTTTCCCAATTATAAAAATCTTCCCAGATAAGATGAAGCCGTGAATCATCGCTATCCCCTGTTTGGGGCACAAGACTATTTGGTTTTATATAAGATTTACTAAAATGAATCATTTTTAAAAGCCTCTTTAAACATTCGGCTTGAATTTCTACTTTATTTAATTTCAAAAGCCAAAAAGCCCATAAAAACAACTCTGTTTTATAACGATGATAAGAAATAGACATCTCATAATCAACCCCGTCTTCATAAACTTGATAAAGAATCTCTTTTTGAATGGCTTTTGAGGCAAAATTTAACCATTTTTTTCCTTCTTTTAAATTCTTAAAGAGGGTTCCTAAATAAATAAGGCCAACCAAATCTGATAAATAATGATTAGAACGAACTGGGCCGTATTCTAAGTTGCTAAAAATAAAACGGCCATGCTCAAAAAGAGAAGCAAGAAATTGCTCCAAGAATATATCAAGAGATTGCTTCGCTTCACTCGCAATGACATTTGTTTTTTTGTTATTATAAGAAGACTCAACAAAATCGGAATAACGAAGCAATCTTTTCTCAATGATCTTAAAAGAAAAAATCCAATTACAAACTCTAATTGCTGCTTCCATTGGGATTAACCAGTTTGGCCCATAATAAACTGGATTTTTCTTAATCCAATCTGAGATTAATTCCTGCCATTTTAATAAATACTTTTCTTCCCCAGTTTTATAATAAGCAACCGCTAAAGGAATTAAATAATGGAAACGAGATAGCTCCCAAACATTTTTAATATCCCAACCCTTGTTATAGTCATTTAATAATTTTTCTTTTAAATCCAAAAAAAATTCTTTCGGCCATGTGTGTCCAGTTTTTATATCCTCAAACCAATCGAGATTTTGGATTTTTTTTGGTTTTATTCCTAAAAAACCAAACTCGTTATTTAAAACCCTATTAGCACAAGAAATAACAAAATCTTGATTTAAAATATCTTCAAAAAAAACTTTATTCTCAATATAAAATACTCCGCTTTTGATTTTTAAAAAATTAACTCTCGGAGATTGATTTAAAAATCCAATCTTTAATTTTACCCTTAACCACTCTCCTTTTAGATAATTTAAAACATACCTTAAAGCGCCATAAGGATTTTTAAAAGCTTTTTTCATTCGGGAAGTAGTAAGAGAAAGCATAAAATTATAAATTATAAATTATAAATTATGAATTATGAAACATGAAACATAAAACACAAAACACAAAACAGTAGAAATTTCAAAAGTTATTTTTTAAAAAAGATCGTTAAAAAAATAAGTGGGGGCGAGGTATTAAAAATTAAAAATTTTTAAAAATTTTTAAAATAATAAGGGTGTAAACTCCAGCCATTAAATCATCTAAAACTATTCCCCAGCCTCCTTTCAATTTTTCTATCTGTTTAATAGGAAAAATTTCTATTCCATCAAAAATCCCAAAAATTCCCACAATTATTAAAAAGAAGGGAATTTTATAAGAAAAAAGGGTTATAGGTTTAAAAAAATCAAAAAACAAAGACAAAAAAATCATTGCGCAAACCTCATCAATTACGACCACTTGCGGATCAATTCCTTTATTTAAAATTTTTTCTGCTTTAGTTGTTAAAGGAATAGAAACAACGGTTAAAAACAGAAAAATAAAAAATTTAAAAATTATCGGCAAACTATTTATTAAATAAACTATTCCTATACCCAAAATCACTCCCCCTAGACCAGGAATAATAGGAATAAGATAACTAATAAAAAATCCGGTAGTAAAAAACTTAACCAAAAAATCGCTATTTAAGAATTTTCTCATCCCTATTATTTTATCAAAAATAGAATACCTAAGCCAATTAAAACTACCCCGATAATTTTATACAAAGTAAATTGTTCCTTAAAAATTAAAACAGAAGAAATCATAATTGCTATATAAACAATCGAAACTGTTAAAGGATAAATTAAAGAAAGTTCTTTTTTGGATAACAAAAACATCCAAGTTAAAAAACTTAAAATATAACACATTGCCCCTAAAATAAACTGCCAGTGAGCTAATAAAAATTGGATATTAAAAAATGATTTCACTAAGCCACTTATGCCATTAATTGAGGTATTCATCAACCCTTTTTTCATTAAAATTAAGCCACTGATAGAAAAAATGAGATATAAAACAATATATAAAGTCATATTTTTAATAATTATTTTTTACTTTATATATTTATTTTACTACCAAAATGTTTAAATAACAAGACTGAGGAACAAAATAATAATTCCTACATATAAACCAACAATTAAATCATCTAAAACTATTCCCAGTCCACCAGGTAATTTTTGTATCTTATTAGCAGGAAAAATTTTTACTTTATCAAAAAGAACAAAAAGTAAAAAAACCCAAAATAAAAGTAATATGTTAATAGGGATATTAAATCCTAGTAAAAAAATCTGGCCACGTTTAATTACAAAAAGAGATCCAACCAAAACCCCGCTAATTTCATCAATCGTAACTTGTTTGGGATCTTTTTTTTGAAAATATTTTTCTGCCCAATCAGCAATAAAAAAAGAAATAAAAATAAAAATCAAGATAATAATTAACCTTAAATAATAGGAAAAAATAAAAAAGACTAAAGCAATAATAAAACCTATTAAAGCACCTATTCCGCCAGGAAATATTCTGCTATAACCAGAATAAAATCCAGTAGCTAAAAATTGATAAAAATTATTTTTTCTCATAGGAATTAATGAAATTACTATTATTTTTTCTTAAAAAGTAAATATAACTACTTATAAATAATAAAATTATGATTTTGGTATACCAAATAATAATTTTATCATTTTCATAAGAAACGAAAATGTCATTATTTGATTGCGGTATTATTAAGATATTCTGAGGTAATATTAGATATTTATTTAATTTTTTTCCGTCTTGAAAAATATTCCAATTGTGATCATAATTCATTTTTAACAATATAGGCTCTTTAAAAACATTTTTTATTCTAAATCGCCATGGGTTAATAAAATCAAGCGTCGCAACGCGAGGGTTGTCACTTGAAGGTTTGTCATTAAATGCTGATAAATCTTTGTAATTAATTTTCAAATTGCGATTGTTGCTATTTTTTAATTGAAGGATTTGGATATCTAAATCTTTTATTGTTTTTAAATAACTATCTAATTGAGAACAATTTGAGATTTGTCCAATAATAATTGCTTTTATAAACATGCCATCTAAATGTAAATTATTAAGAGCAAATGACGGAACAACAACAACTTTATAGCCACTATCTCTAAATTGTTTGTACATTGATAAACTTTTATTAAAATCTTTAAAATATGCTTCATCGTCTATAAATAATATTAAATTAGATAAATATTCAGC
>JBMFOQ010000004.1:25893-35465 GCA_049969555.1 Minisyncoccia bacterium | reverse complement strand
ACTCAGTAACCCTGAGTTTCTTTCAAATTATAAAAACTTCGAAGAGGCTTCTAAAAAATTAAAAGAAATCGAAGAGGAATTAAATCTTTTAAAAGAAATCGCTAAAGCAGAAAAAAAAATTAATGAGGCAAAAAATATTCTGGTGGAAAGTCCAGATAAAGAAATGATAGAATTGGCGGAAAAGGAAATTAAAGAAAACGAAGAGCTAATCAAAAAGATATCAAAAAAATTAGAAGATTTTAAAAAACAAGAAGAAGAAAAAGTAAAAAGTATAATTTTAGAAATTAGACCCGGAACCGGAGGAGAAGAAGCCGCGCTCTTTGCTCAAGATTTATTAAGAATGTATGAGAAATATAGTCAAAATCAAAATTGGCCAATTAAAGAAATAGATATTAGTTTAACTTCACTAGGCGGCTTAAAG
This sequence comes from Minisyncoccia bacterium, assembly GCA_049969555.1. Taxonomy (GTDB): domain Bacteria; phylum Patescibacteriota; class Minisyncoccia; order UBA6257; family UBA6257; genus DAOOKJ01. The sequence goes on along the minus strand of JBMFOQ010000004.1, from coordinate 35,044 downwards.
GAGGGAATTATTGAAATTAACCATCCTGAGGCTTATAAAAAACTAAAATACGAAGCAGGAGTCCATCGAGTCCAAAGAATTCCTTTAACTGAAAAATCGGGGAGGGTTCATACTTCAACTGCCACAGTCGCGATTTTGCCTCAATGGGAAAACCCAAAAATAGAAATTAAACCCGAAGATATCGAAGAAAGTTTCTTCCGCTCATCTGGCGCTGGCGGACAAAATGTCCAGAAAGTAGAAACTGCTGTCAGATTAGTTCATAAACCAACTGGTTTAATAGTGACTTGTCAAAGCGAAAGATATCAAAGACAAAATAGAGAAAAAGCTTTAGAAATTTTAAAAAATAAGCTATATGAAATGGAATTAGAGAAAAAACAACAAGAGATTACAAAAGAAAGACGCGACCAAATTGGCCGCGCTAAAAGAAGCGAAAAAATTAGAACCTATAATTTTCCCCAAGATAGAATCACTGACCACCGAATAAAACAATCCTGGCATAATCTTCAAAAAATTTTAGATGGCGAATTAGATCCCATTATCGAGGCTTTTCAAAATAGCTAAAAAGGAATTTCCTCGCCAAGTTCTTCTTCTTTTATTTCTTCTGCTTCTTCTAATACTGGCAATTCTTCTATTGGCTCTCCCGCTTCTGGCTCAGGGGGAGTTTTTAATTCTGTCTGGCTGGTAAATCTTGGACCAAATTGAATATTTTCGGCAATAATCTCTGTCTTTACTCTTTTTTGGTTATTAGCATCTTGCCAGCTTCTGGTTCTAATTCTTCCCTCAATAAATACCAATCTTCCTTTTGCTAAATATTGGCTGCATAATTCTGCCATTTTTCCCCAAACTACTATATTATGAAACTCAGTTTCTTGCTGTTTTTGGCCATTAGCATTAACCCAAACCCGATTAGTCGCCACTCCAAAATCAGCCACTGATTGCCCAGCAGGAGTTGTTCTCAAATTAACATCGCGAGTCAAATTACCGATAATAAAAACTTTATTAAGATTCATATTTCTAAAATGTTTATTAAATCCCACTTGTTTTTATCGACCGCCCTTTTATTTATTCCTTCAGTATCTCATTCAATTTTTTATCTAATTCTTCCAAACTTACTTCTTTTTCTTTTTCTGGTTTTTCCACCCCTAATTCACTTTTTCCTCTTTTTAAACTGACTTGATATTTCTTCCTTGATTCAAACTTCTGAGTAATTTCTTCTTTTTTTAATAAAAGATAACGCAAAATTTCTGGCATTAACTTCAATTTTTTTTCTAATTCTTGAATTAGTTCTCTTTCAATTTTAAATTTAACCAAACAAAAATAACCGCTGGTTTCTTTCTTAATGGGGTAAGCCAAAAATTCCAGCCGCGGAAGGCTAGTTTCTAACACCGAACTTTTTAATTCTTCTATTTCTTTAATTAAATTATTAAATTTTTCCTCTGCTTCTTTATCATTCAATTTTGAAGAAAGGAAAAAAGTTAATTCATAAAAAATATTTTCTAGAGTATTATTTTCCATAGAATTAAATTTTTATCTTTTAAATTTTTTCTATTTTGCCTCAAAGATTTGTTTAAAAATTCTCTGACTGATTGTTTTGTTTTGTTCTAAGAAATCTCTCGCCGCTTCAAATCCTACTCCTAATTTTTCCTCACCGAAAACTAAAGTATTTCCTGATTTTTTAACAATTCCTTTTTTAAGGGCCAAATTCAATAAATCGCCTCCGTAAGAAATACCTTTGCCATAAATAATATCAAATTCTGCTTCTTTAAATGGCGGAGCAACTTTATTTTTTACAACCTTTGCTTTTATTCTCGACCCAATAATTTCATCTCCTTTTTTAATTTGGGCAGTTCTTTTTAGTTCTATTCTCACTGAGGCATAAAACTTAAGTGCTTTTCCGCCAGGAGTAGTAATTGGTGTACCAAACATCATTGTTCCTATCTGGCTTCTGGTTTGATTAGTAAAAATAATAGTCGTATTTGTTTTTGCAGAAATAGCAGTTAATTTTCTTAATGCTTGGCTCATCAGTCTTGCTTGAAGGCCGATTTGCTGATTTCCCATTTCGCCTTCTAATTCTTGCCGCGGAGTTAAAGCAGCTACGGAGTCAATAACAATTACCTCAATTGAGCCTGAACGCACCAATGCTTCAACAATATCAAGTGCCTGCTCGCCAGAATCAGGTTGAGAAATCAAAAGTTCTTCAACTTTTACACCAATTTTTTTCGCATAATCAGGATCTAAAGCATGTTCCGAATCAATAAAAGCCGCTTTTCCGCCTTTTTTCTGAACTTCGGCAATAATATGCAAAACCAAAGAAGTTTTACCAGATGATTCTGCACCATAAACTTCAATAATTCTTCCCCGGGGAATACCGCCAACTCCTAAAGCAATATCTAAAGAAGGGGAACCAGTCGGAATAACATCAACATTAACTTTTTTTACTTCTCCCAGTTTCATTACTGCACCTTCACCAAATTTGTCCTGAAGCATTTTTAAAGTTGCTTCTAATTCTCCCTCTGTTTTTTTAGATTCTTTATTAATTTTTTTAGCCATATTTTATTAATTTATCCACTTTCTAACCAATTTAATCGCTAAAATCAATTAAAGATTAAAACAGATAATAAAGGAACGAGGTTACCGAGCATTGAATAACTAAATTGGTTAAAAAGATAAATTATTTTAGCAAATTTCCCCTGTTTTAGCAACAACCTTAATTTTTTAAAATATAGTTTATATTTCTAATGACTGTTGTCTCCCAGCCCAAATGATTGGTGGCTTTTAATTCTATTTGATTTAAACCAGGATTTAAAATGAGAGTATAAGAGAAATATCCTTTTTCGTCCACACTCAAAGGCTGATTTTTTAAAAGAACACTTCTTCCTCTAATTACTTTGCCAGTAATTAATAATTCTTTTTCAGTAGTAGAAATATCTTCAGCCGGGCTAAAAAGAAGAATTTTTGGGGGAAAAATTAGAAAGCTAATTTCGTATAAAAGATAGAAAATAATTAAAAAAATGAAAAGGTATTTAAGAAAGCGGCTAGAAAAATTTCTTAAAAAGAGAATCAGTTTCATTTGGGGGGTGGAAAAACGGTTCTTGGGTAACAAATCTTTTTCTCCTGCAGCCCATTGGCGGTGGTTTATTTCTTTTAAAAGATTTAATACCTCCTCGATATTTAATCTTAAATATTGGGCATATTTTTTGACAATTGCCTTTACATAAGCAGGCGGAGGCAATAAAGAATAATTATCTTCTTCAATAGACTTTAAATAAGAAGCCAAAATTTTTGTTTCCTGACTTACTTTTTCTAAAGAAACCCCTTTTTCTAATCTTTTTGTAGCTAAAAATTTACCCAAAGAAACTATTTCCTTTTTTTCCTCTTCTGCCATAAAAATATTTTATTGATTATATTGATTATTTTGATTTTTTAGATAAGACTCGTCTAAATCTTCTCTTTTAACAAAAACTTGTCTTGGCTTTGCCCCTTCGCCAGGCCCAATTACTCCTTTTTCTTCTAAAATATCTAATAAGCGAGCAGCCCGAGCATAACCAATTTTTAATTTTCTTTGAAGCAAAGAAGCAGAAGCTTTTTGTAACCTAACAACTGTTTCATAAGCCTGGGAATAAAGCTCATCTTCTTCTACTTCTAAACTTTCAAAATCTATCATTCCTTTTTCTTTTTCTTCAATAAATCCTTCTAATTCTTCTTTTAAGCCGTTCTCTTGGGAAATTAAAATTTTCTGTTCATTAATAAATTTTACTAAAGCATCAATTTCTTTTTCAGAAATGTAGGCTCCCTGAATGCGGCGAGGCCGAGAAGAAAGAGGTGAAAGATACAGCATATCGCCATGACCCAATAATTTTTCTGCTCCAGCACAGTCTAAAATTGTTCGTGAATCAACTTGAGAAGCAACCTGAAAAGCAATTCGGTGAGTAATATTGGCTTTTATTAAACCAGTAATTACTTCTACCGATGGTCTTTGAGTGGAAACAATTAAATGAATACCTGTTGCCCGCGCCATCTGGGCTATTCTTACTATAAAACTTTCCAAATCCCGACCATAATAAATCATTAAATCAGCCAATTCATCAATTACCAAAACAATATAAGGCATAATTTCTTTTTCTCCTTTTTCAATAATTTTCCGATTATAACTTTCTATATCCCGGCTATGATTTTGGGCCAATAATTCGTATCTTTTTTCCATTTCCAACACTACCCATTTGAATACGGGAATTACTTTTTTGTGGTCTGTAATTACCGGAGTTAATAAATGAGGAATGCCATTATAACGAGACATCTCCACTCTTTTCGGATCTATTAAAACTAATCTCAAGGTTTCTGGAGAATTTTTAATAAGAAAAGAAGATAAAAGAGAATGAAGGCACACACTTTTTCCCGTTCCTGTTGCTCCGGCAACGAGCAAATGAGGCATTTCAGTTAAATCAGTTAAAATCACTTCTCCTTTAACATCTCGGCCAAGAGGGAAAATTAAAGGGAGGGGGTTTTTAAGAAAATCTATTTCTTTTAATAAATTACCTAATCTTACTAATGCAATTGAGCGGTTGGGAACCTCAATCCCAACCATTGATTTTCCCGGAATAGGCGCCTCAATTCTAATTGGATGCGCTGCCAAAGCTAAAGCCAAATCATTATGTAAAGCAGTAATGCTTGATAATTTTACCCCTTCGGCTGGTTTTAAAGTATATTGGGTGACTGTTGGGCCAACATTGACTTCTCCCATTTCCACCTCAATGCCAAAACTTTCAAGCGTTCTTTTGATAATGTTGGCATTTGCTCTAATATCGCCGGCTGTGGGATGAGAACTATCGGTGTTTAATAAATCAATTGGCGGCAATTTGTAACCGCTTTTTATTTTTAATGCTTTTAAAAAAAATTTTTGTCTTTTTTCTTCGATTTTTTCTTCTATTTTTTCTTCTTTCCTTGTTTCTTTTTCTTCCTTTTTCTCTTTTTCTTTTTCTATTGGTAATTGTTCTGTTTCATAAGTAGTTACGGTGATTTCCTCTTTTATTTTTCTCTTTGGCAATCTTAAAGGAAAGCGGAAAATTAAAATAAAACCAACAATAAAGGCAGCCGAATAAATAATTACGCTGGCATAAATTCCTAAATAGAGTTTTAAAAATCCGCCAATTTTTCCAAAAAATCCCCCTTGACGCGGAAAAAAAATATCAATTAAAGAAAGAAAAGAAAAAAGGCTCAAAAAAACTCCAAAAAGAGAAATAAGATTAAAACTAAAATGGTATAAACTTGCTTTGAAATAACGATAAACCAAAAAAAATAAAAGAAAAGGCAAAAAGAAATAACCCCAGCCCAATAAATAGTTAAAAATCCGATAAACAAATATACCAACTGGTCCGGCTAAACCTTTTGCGCTTAAAATTAAAATAATCGCTAAAACAAAAAGAGTGATTGCTAAAATACTATTTTTTATCTCTGGCTCTAAAGGCAGCTTCTTTTCAGGCTCTTCCTCTTCTTCTTTTTCTTTTAATCTTTTTTCTCTTATTTTTTTCATATCTTCTTTTCCTTTATTTTATCATAAAAAAAGCCTTTTGATAAGCAAAAGGCTAAAAAATTACACTTTTAAAAAATTAAATAGCAAACGAGACATACTTGGGCAAAACCAAGCTACTAACAATTCCATAGAAGCCAAAAGTATAATACATCAAAACAGCCAAGCCTAATAAAATTATTCCAAAATAGTTCATCAGTTGGTGGTCTTTGTGATTTTTTTCTTTTAAGAAATTATTAATGATAGCAATAATTGTCACAATAAAAATAGCCAAAGGAATTATTCCCTAACTAAAACCAAAAACTATTTGCATTGCGCCTCCAACCAGCGAGGTTAGACCGTAATTATTTCTTTTCATAAATATTGTTTTTGCCAACCTATTTTCATAAAATTTAGGCTTAGGTTTTGAGTTTTGAGATTAAAGTTTTGAGATTTAAGATTATTAAGTGTATCTATCCGCTACTTTTGAGGCGCCATAAGATTCAGGCTTGGTTTTCACTTCATAGCCAGAACCTTTGACCACCCCAATAATTTCCTGAAGCATTTCTTTAGTTTCACCATTCGAGCCGACATCAACATGAATCTCAAAATCATAATTAATATGCTTATTTAAAGAAAGCTCTTTTAAAAGATTTTCCGCTAAGTTCAATGACATAATTACTTCCTGATAAATTCTTTCTCTTAAAATCATTTTCTTTTTATTATCCTTTATTCTTTTCCAAAAAAATCTTCCGCCATGTCCTACCCGATAGACCACAACGGCAGAAACAAAATCAATCGTTTCATGGCTATTTGAATCAGTGCCAATAATTATTTTGTATTTTGCCTGCGGCTGGGAATTAATATAAAAAAGAATCTCCTCTAAGAGGGTTTTTTGAGTAAAAACTTTTCCAGTTGGAGAGTAAAATTTATCCATTTCTTATGATATCTAATTATATCTGATTTTTTATTTATTTCAAAGTTTTTCCACATAAACTCTTAGAATGTTTGAGGTGCCAGATATCCGCCAAATCATTAACCAATTTTTGGTTTTTAATTTTAAATGCTCAAAAGTTGGTTTTTGGTATTTTAAAGTAAGACTTTTTAGAATTTTTATCATTAAAAAAGACTTTGCGGGCAGAGATTTAAAATTCATAAAGAAATAGGAATTCAAAGAAAATTCTTTGACTAACTCGCTAAATGATTTTCTTTCCCTACTTAAGAAATTTAAAACAAAAATTAAAGCTAAAAGCCCATCGTCATGATAATTAAAATCTTTAAAATAATAGTGGCCGGTATGTTCGCTGCCAAAAAAAGCCCTGGCTTTTTTCATTTTTAAATAAAAATAACCATAACCCGTGGGAGAGTAAATTAATTTTGCGCCAAGTTTTTTAACTTCTTGTTTTATTTTTTGATTGAGAAATTCAGTCGTGACAAATTTTATTTTTTCATCCCTTTTTAAAAAATTTTTTATCAAAAAACCAAAGATTTTTCCTGAATCAATAATTTGTCCTTTTTCATCCAAAAAAACAATTCGGTCAGCATCACTATCAAAAGCAGCGCCGCCGTTTGCTTTTCTTCTAATAATCTCTTTTTTTAATAAATTTAGTTTTTTCTCCTCTAAGGGGTTAGAAAAACGATATTTTCTCCCTTTTACAAGATAAAGTTTTAACAATTTCCTGTTTACTTTTTTATTAAAATTCTTGAGGATAAAACCAGCGCTTCCGCCGCCATCGTCTAAAACAAATTTTAATGGTTTTTTAACCTTAATAAATTTTTTTAAATAATCTAAATAATATTTTTGGAAATTCAAATTAGTTATTTGAGAATTGGGTGAGGAATTAATTAAAAATTTTTTCTTGTTTCTATATTCTTGAAAAGCAAGCTCAAGAAATTTTCTATCCCATTTTGTTCCTGATAAAAAAGAAACTCCTCCTTTTAAATAAAAAAGAAAACCATTTTCTCGATAAGGATTATGAGAAGCGGTAATCATTACTCCGCCAGTATTTTTGGTTTTATTTAGGGAAAAATAAAAAAGTGGGGTAGTGGTCTCTCCTAAATTAATAATCTGGCAACCATTTGCTAAACATCCCTTAATAAAAGACTGGGCAAGCGATGGCGAGGATTGACGATTATCATAGCCAATAACTAATTTCAAAGGTTCTTGATAAATCTTTTTTAAAAACAAAACAAAAACTCTTGCTAAAAGAAAAGCAACCTCTTCATTAACTTCTTGAGGATATTTACCCCGGATATCATTTTCTCTAAAAATAGTCCTTTTTAAAGTTTGTTTATTTATCATTAAAATCCCTTTTGTTTCTACTGAATCACAAAAGGTAAAAGACCTAATACCCTCGCTCTTTTTACTGCTTTTTTTAATAATCTTTGATGTTTGGCACAAAGATTAGTTTTTCTTCGGGGATAAATTTTCATTTGCCCAGAAAGAAAACGTTTTAAAGTTTGGGTATCTTTGTAATCTATCTCTTTAATATTATGAAGGCAAAAATAACACTGTGTCATAAATATAATTTTAAATTTTTATCTTATTGCGACCTCTCTTAAAGTATTAATATCTGCTTCATAGCGATCAGCAATTGCCAAAACGCTATCAGCATAAAAACGATAACGAGAATTAACTGCCCCGGTAAAGTAAATCAAGGCAGCGCGCCATTCAGCCTCTCGGCTTTTGTTGTTGGCTCCGTAATATGTAAGATACAGGGCAGCGGCAAGAAAAGCATCTCTTACATCCCAAGGATTGGCTATAGATTTTCCAGTAATTTGTTTTACTTTTGGCGCATAAGTAAGCCAAGTAGTAGGAATAAACTGAGCTGGTCCCATTGCTCCTCCCCAACTATTTTTACCAGCAATTAAACCGCGTGACGGATCATTAATTGGACAAGAAACAGGGGTAGTGTCAGGATCAAGCCCTAATTCTTGAGTAATTTTTAAAAAGGCATCGTGCTGAGTCGGTTTCATTACTGCTCTCCAAGATTTGTTATAAGGATCACCTGGTCGATTACAAGTGCCAACATTTTTGCCTAAATTAGATTCTTGAGTAATAACTGCTAAAAGAAAAGCCGGTCTAATGCCAGTTCTTGAAGCAACCCATTCGGCAATATCCAATGCTTCTCCAAAAGTAACTTGAGTTTTTACTCCTATCAATTCGTAAATTCTTTGTCTAATTTCATTGGCTTTTTGCCGGGAAGTAGCTAAAAGTTGCTGATATTTTTGCTCATTGCCTTTGGTTATTTCTAAAAGAGTAGTGCTCTCTTTTTGATTTTTTTCCAATTCTTGCTTTTGGAGTAATTGCATTGCTAACATCTTTTGCATTTCTTCGGCATCAACGTCTAATTTTTGTTTTTGCTGGCTTAAAGTATTTTGTAATTCTTCAAGTTCATTGATATTTAATTGAATTCTTTCCTGTAAAGCACTAACCGCATTGAGGTAATCAAAGAATTCGCTAATTTCATTATTTACCAAAATAATTTCTAAAGTCGAGCGTTGTTTTAAATGATAAAAAGAAAGAAGAGTATTTTTTAAATTTTCTTTTGTCTTCTCGATTTTATCAACAGTTTTAGCAATAGAATTTGAAGTGTCTTCTATTCTTACCTTAAGATATTCTAAATTTAAGTTAGTTTGTTTTAT
>JBMFOQ010000004.1:0-25883 GCA_049969555.1 Minisyncoccia bacterium | reverse complement strand
TCAGGTTTAATTGTTCGGCTTTCCTTTTTAATTCATTGATTTTATTTTGAAGCGTCTTTTTCTCCTGTTGAGTTTTGGCTACTATTTTTTCGTATTCCGCAATTTCTTTTTCTACTTCTTCTAATTCTTTTTCTAATTTTGCCCTTTCTTCATCATACAAAGCCACTGCCTCTTTCGAGCCCAAAAAAATAGGCGCTCTTACCGTACTGCCTAAATGAAGACTAATAAAAATTATAATTAACAAAGAAGAAACAACTGATAATAATTTATTACTTAATACTTTTCTGATTTTTTCTGAAATATTATTTTTATTAAGTTCGGGGTTGCCTTTAATTAACGGCTTTTTAATAATATCTTCTACCTTTTTTCTTTCAAGGTATTTTATTAACATGTTATTTAGATTCTTCAGTTTTCTCTTTTGCTTCTTCAAGGGGTTTTTCTTCTTTTGCACCAGTTACTTCTACTTCTTCCGCGGTTTTTACTCTTCCTAACTCTTTTTCTAATTCTTCTGCCGAAAGTGGAGCGCTAATAGTACAAATTGGATTATGAGAATCAACCAAAATTTTAATTCCTTCTTTCAGTTTTAAATCTTTCACATAAATAGTTTGGCCAATCTCTGTTAAACCTGAAACATCAACCACTATTTCATGAGGAATATCTTTTGGCAAAGCCTCAATTTCAATTTCATCCATCGACTGAACTAATATTCCTCCGGCTTTCACTGCTGGTGATTCACCTACTAAAGTAATAGGAACAGAAGTGGTAATTGGCTTATCCATTTCCACTTCGTAAAAATCAACATGAATTGGCTTATTAGTAAGAAAATGTCTCTTTACTTCCTGAACCAATACCTTTCTTGTTTCTTTTTCTCCTTCTATTTCTAAGCTAAAAATATCAGTCTCACCGGTTTTTTTAAAAACCTCCTCGAATTCTTTGAGATTAATCTCTAAAGGAATTGATTCTTTTTCTTTACCATAAATTACTGCTGGAATAAAACCTTTCTCTCTTAAGGTTTTATTCTTTTTACCAAAAATTTCTCTTTTTTTTGCCTGAAGAGTTATATTCTCCATAGATTTTTATTTTAGCGAAAATTTAAGAAAAAAGCAAGAATTAAAAATAAAGCCAAAATTCAAATCCAAGATTAATAAGCAAAAAAATTTTCAAGAGGAGAATTTTAAAATGATTCTACTTAAAGACAATCTTTCTGATTTTTTCTGTAATTTTCAAAGGAAATTTACTCTGCCAAACATTTCTTCCTACTGTTATACCAATTGCTCCAGCCTCCATTACTTCTTTAACTATTTTCAAAAAATTTTCTTCTTTAATTTTTGGGCCACCTGAAAGAACTATTTTTGTTTTTCCTGCTATTTCAACTGCTTTTTTAAAAATTTCTTTTTTGCCCGGATATTTTATTTTAATAATATCTGCCCCTAATTCCAAACCCAATCTGGCGGCGTATAAAGTAATTTTTTCTGGCTGATTTTTTAAAAGTTCATTAAAAGCAGGATACATCCAGGCAATAACCAAAAGATTAGAATTATGGGCCTCTTCTTGAATTTGAGAGAATTCCTTAAACATTTTTGCCTCAAAACTGCTCCCAATATAAATTGTATAGCCAACCGCTTTTGCTCCTAATTTTTTAGCATATTCCACTGAACAGTTTTGGGCTGAATAAGGCTGTTTTTTAGGTGAAAGATTGGTTTTTCCATTAACTTTTAAAATTAAGGGAATTTTCTTTTGATACGGGGTATTAAAATAATATTTTTCCGCAATTCCCTTTTGTAAAACTACCCCTGTATAACCACCTTTTACTGCTATTTCTAAAATATAATTTGGGTTAATACTTTTTCCTAAAAGGTCAGAATGACCGTGTTCAAATCCATGGTCATAAGCCAAAAAAAGCGCTTTACCAATTTTTAAGAGGGGAGAATTTTTCATATTTTAATTTTTTTAATTTTAGAAATAAAAGATTTGGGGAAAATAAAATGATAAAGAATGCCAGTTTTTGCACCAAGATATTGAATCACTGAATTGGCGTTTAAGGAAGCAAAAGTAATTGCCTCTTTTAAAGTTTTTTCTTTAAAATTACCCCTTTTCATTAGAACTGAAATAAAAGCAGAAGCAAAAGCATCACCTGCCCCCGTATGATCTTTTGGCTTCTTAAAAGAATAAGAAGGCGCCTTATATAAAAATTTTCCATCAGAAATAACAACCCCATTTTTTCCTTTAGTCATTATTACAATTCCATTAACTAATTTATCCAATTTTTTAAAAATTTCTTTTTCTTTTTGATAAGCGATATTAGTTAAATAAGCAGCTTCTTCCTGATTAACTATAAAAACATCAAAAAAAGAAAAATATTTTTTATTTTTTTTCAAAAATTCTAATTCATTTTTTCCCGGATTTATAGCAATTTTCATTTTTTCCTTTTTCGCCCAAAAAATAATTTTCTTTAAAATATTTTTTTCTTTTCCCAAAGAACCCAAAAACAACCACTTTGCCTTTAATTTTTTAAAAGGTATTTCTAAACTATTTAAATACTCCGTGCAACCCTTATAAGATAAAATAGTTCTTTCGCCAAATTTTGTAAGAAAAATTACCGAATAAGCAGTTGGTAAAACATAATCTTTTTGAATAAAAGAAATATCAACTCCTTCTTTAATCATTTCATTAATAATTGTTTTTCCTGAAACATCTTCTCCAACGCGAAAAATAGCCAAAGTTTTAAATCCTAAGCGGCTAAAAGTTAAAGCAGTATTGGTTGCTCCGCCACCAGTTAAAAAATAAACTTTTGGCACGCGAATTTTTGCTCCCAAAGGCAAACCAATCCCCCTGCCAGTAATAAATCTTTTATCTTTTAAATAAACAAAAGGGACTCCTACAAAAAATCCATCTCTGGTAGCTGAGCCAATAGTAATGATATCGTACATTATCTTTTATTAAGTTAGTAATTTTTAATAATCTCTTTAACTTTTCTTTTAACTGCCTCTTTATCTAAATTATATTTTTTAATTAATTCTAAAGCCTCTCCTGATTCGCCAAAACTATCATTTACTCCCAGAAAATAAATTGGCAAGGGATAATTTTCGCTTAAAAATTCATTAATAGCTGAACCCATCCCTCCTGCAATTTGGTGCTCTTCTAAAGTAATAAAAGCTTTTGATTTCTTTGCCCAGGCTAAAATCAATTCTTTATCCAATGGTTTAATCGCTGAGTTATTAATTACACATACTTCAATTCCTTCTTCCTCTAATTCTTTTGCGGCTATTAAAGCCTGATGAACCAAAAATCCACAAGCAAAAATAGTAATCCCGGAAAAATTTTCTTTTGGCAGCCAAAAAACTTGTGATTTAGAAATTTCAAAAGGAGTTTCTTCAGTTGTTATAACCGGAGATTTTTCTCGGGCTAATCTTAGATAAACCGCAGTTGGATAATCGGCTGCTTTTAAGATTGCTTTTTTTGCCTCAATTGCATCACAAGGAACAACAACTGACATAAAAGGTAAAACTCTGGTTAAGGCAATATCTTCCAGTGCTTGATGAGTTGCTCCATCTGGGCCAACATTTAATCCTCCGTGCGAACCAACAAGAATTATTTTTTGCTCGTTATAGCAAATTGTTGTTCTTATTTGTTCCCAATTTCTTCCCGGGGAAAAAACAGCGTAACTCGCTACCACTGGTATTTTCCCGCAACTTGCCAACCCTGAAGCAACACCAATCATATTTTGCTCAGCAATTCCCAATTCAATAAATCGTTGGGGAAATCTATCTTTAAACCAGTGCATCCTCACTGATTCACAAACATCAGCCGTCAAAGCTACTACATTTTTATTTTTTTCTCCTAAAATCACTAAACCCTCGCCAAAACCATCGCGGCTTGCTTTATAAGAATCTTTTTCAAAATTTTGATTTAATTTTATTTCTAAATTAAGCATAAATTAATCAAGTTCAGTTAGAATCTTTCCTTGTAAGGACCGCAGTTGCCTTAAGGCTTCTTCTGCTTCCTTTTCATTGGGCGCTTTTCCATGCCATAAATATTCCCGTTCCATAAAATCAACACCTTTCCCCGGAATAGTATGGCAAATTATTGCTACCGGCTTTACAAAAACGGCTTTTGCTTTTAATAAAGCATAAATAATTTCTTTTAAATTATGGCCATCAACTTCTAATACTTTCCAATTAAAAGTTTCATATTTTTCTTTTAATGGCTCGAGAGGCATTACCTTTTCGGTAAAACCATCTATTTGAATTCCATTTCTATCTATTAAAACTGTTAAATTATCAACTTGATGTTTACCAGCAAGCATAATCGCTTCCCAAGTATTTCCGCAATTATGTTCGCCATCACCCATTAAACAATAAACCTGTGATTTTTTATTATCCATTTTTAAAGCCAAAGCCATTCCCACTGCTTGAGATAAACCCTCGCCCACTGGTCCCGAAGAAGTTTCTATTCCTTTTAAAGATAACCGGTGAGGATGACCTTGTAAAGGAGAGTTAAGCTTTCTTAATGTTAATAGTTCTTTTTTATTAAAATAACCGGCATAAGCCAGCACTGTATAAATTAAAGGAGCATAATGACCATTAGAAACAACTACCCTATCTCGTTCTTCCCAATCAGGATTTAAAGGATCATAATTTAAAATACCAGAAAAATATAAGGCAATATATTGCTCAACTGCGCCCAAAGGCCCAGCGCAATGGCCAGATTTTGCTTCCAATAACATTTTTATTATCTCTTGCCTAATTTGGGTAGCCAATTCCTCCAATTCTTTTAGGTTGTAATTTTGCTTTTTCATACTTAAATTAATAATTTTTCAAATTCTTTTATTTTTTCTTTTGGGTTTTCTGCTTCAAAAATCGCTGAGCCAATGGCTAAAATATTTGCCCCGGCTTTTAAAGCTTCTAAAGCGATTTCTTCATTTATTCCTCCGTCTAATTCAATATTTATTTTGGGATATTTTTTTCTTAGTGATTCTATCTTGTCTAAAACAAAATATCTAAATTTTTGGCCAGAAGGACCAGCGTCAACGCCTAAAAGAACAACAAAATTAATGTCTTTTAAATAAGGAGAAAGAAGCGAAATTGGAGTATCGGGATTTAAAGCCAAAGCAAACTCTGTTTTGTTTTTCTTTAAAGTTTTTAAAATATTCTCAAAATTATGTAAAGCTTCTAAATGGACAATTACTCTTTTTGGTTTAGTTTCAAGCCAATCGGCTAGTTGTTTTTCCACATTTTGAATCATTAAATGAAGTTCAAATCTATTTCTAATATTCTTAATTTCCTTTAAATCTTTAGCTGAATTCCAATTTTTAAATCCTGTAAAAACTCCGTCAGCAATATCTATTTGAAATGTTCCTTTAAAATCTTTTAAAATTTTCAGTCTCTCTTCAAATTTCTGTTTTGTTTTAACATTTATTACCGGGACAATCTCTTTTTTAAGGAAAGTTTTTATGAAAGGAAAAAACATAAATAATTAAAAGTCAAAAATTATTCTCAACTTGTTATTAATGACTTCGGAAGTCATTAATTTATCATTAATTTTCATTTTAGGAATCTATTTTTTCTATTCTTCTTTTGTGGCGTTCTAAATTAGAAAAACTTGCGCTAAGCCACTGGTCAATAATCCGAAAAGCAGTACTTTCATCAGTAATATCGCTCGCCAAGCATAAAATATTACAATCATCTTCTTCTTTGGCTTTTTTAGCCATAAAACCAGACAGGGCCAAAGCCGCTCTTATATTTTTAAAACGATTAGCCACAATACACATTCCTGCTCCTGTTCCACAAATTAAAATTCCCTTGTTTTCATTGGGATTCTTCTGCACTGCTTTTGCCACTAATTTGGCAAAATCAGGATAATCATCATCTTTTTCATATTTCAAATTACCTAAATCCTTAAATTCAATTTTGCGCGATTCTAAAAATCTTTTAATCGCTTCTTTTAAGTAATATCCCCGATGATCTGCTCCTAAATAAAGCATGACAATAAAGGCAAAAGGTAAAATTATTTATTTTAACTTACTAATTTATAATTTAATCCTTTTTATCTGTTCTATTAAACTCCAGGCATAGCCCCATTCATTATCATACCAAATTAAAACTTTTACTAAATCTTTATCCACTACTTTAGTGAAGGTTACATCAACAATAGACGGTCGCTGGTCTTGAATAATATCTGAGGAAACTAATGGCTCTTCAGATACTCCTAAAATATTTTTCCATTTTTCTGATTGAGATGCTTCTTTTAGAATTTGATTAATTTCTTCTTTAGTTGTTTCTTTGGCACTTAAAAAAGTAATATCTGCCAAAGATCCGCAAATCACCGGTACTCTAATTGCTAAACCATCAAATTTTCCTTCTAACTCTTTAATTGCTTTGCTTACAGAAATTGCTGCGCCAGTAGTTGAAGGAACAATATTTTGGCTAGCTGCTCTTCCCCGTAATAAATCTTTTCCTTTAACTTGACCATCAACCAAACTTTGCGTGGCAGTATAAGCGTGAACAGTATTTAAAATTGCTTTTTTAATTCCAATTGTCTCGCTTAAAACCTTTAAAACTGGAGAAACCGCATTCGTTGTGCAAGAACCATTGGAAATAACTTTATAATTTTCCGCTTCTTTTTCATTTACACCCAAAAGCACAATTCTTCCTTCTTTTCCTTCCTCTCCTTTTGCTGGCGCCGTAATAATTACTTTTTTTGCACCGGCTTTAATATGATTATAAGCCAAATTATAGTCCTCAAAAACTCCAGTTGCTTCCACCACTAAATCAACATTTAAATCTTTCCAAGGTAATTTTATCGGCTCTTTTTCTTGAAGAAAAAGAATTTCTTGATCATTTATTTTTACTTTATTTTCGCTAATAATTTTTATTTCCCCTTCAAAATTTCCATAAACAGTATCTCTTTTAAAAAGGTAAACTAAATTTTCCACTGTTCCTAAATCATTAATTGCGACAATTTTTAAACTTGACTCATTTAAAGCTAATTTAGCAAATGCCCGGCCAATTCTTCCAAAACCATTAATGGCAATATTAATTTTATTCATATTTTTAAATTTTATTTTTATTGAAAATATTTAACTATTTCTTTTGCAAATTCTTCGGCTGCTTGAGGGCCATTAGCAGTAATAATATTTTTATCCCTTATCACCTTTTGATTCTGATAAATTGCCCCGTTCTCTTCAAGAATTTTTATGGCGCTTTTATCCATAATAGATGCCCAAACTGTGGCTTTTTTATTTTCTAAAACTTTTGCTTTTGCTAAAAGTGCTGGCGCAATACAAATAGCAGAAACTAATTTATTTTGTTTATAAAACTCTTGGGCTAACTTCTGAAATTCTAAATTATCTAATTCTTCAGCCATTCCCGAACCGCCAACAAAAATAATTCCCTCATAATTATTGATATTTATTTCTTGAGTACTTTTTAGAATTTCTACTTCTCCGCCATCAGCGCCAAGGGCTAATCCTTTTTTATTACTCGTAGTTTCTATAATAAAACCGTTTTTTTCTAATATCTCCTTAGGAATAAAATATTCCTCATCGCGAAAATTTTTAAAAGCAATAACCATTAAAATTTTTTTATTCATAAGAGTTTTATTTAAATTAAAAGTAGTTGGTTGGTTGTTTTTATTAAAATTTAAGCGTTCTTTTAAAAAGCTTTTAATTATTAAAAGCCCAAAAATTAAAACGATTAAACCTATAAAAATTAAAACTTTTTTCATCACTTTTTATTATACAACAAATTCCTTAAATAATAAACCGCAATGCCAAAAGCAACTGAAACGTTCAGCGATTCTTTTTTCCCATACATTGGAATTTCCAAAATTAAATCTGTTCTTTTTTTTATATTTTCCGCGATACCTTTTACTTCCTGACCAAGAACTAAAACAATTTTTTCTTTTGAAAGTTTCTTTAAATCAAAAATATTTTTTGCTTTCGGGTCTTGTTCTAAAGCAATTAAAAAATAACCTGCTTTTTTTAATTTTTCTAAAACTCTAAAAGTTTGAGAAGCTTTTTCCCATAAAACAAAATTTTCTGCTCCTAAAGCAACCTTTTTGATTTTGTCATTTTTCTCTGGCACAGGAGTAATCCCGGCTAAATAAATCTTTTTAACTCCAGCGGCGTCTGCTGTTCTAAAAATAGCACCTACATTATAGGTGCTACGAATATTATCTAAAACAACAACTATTTCTTTCTTATTTTTATTCTTTTCTTTCTTCATTATTTGAAGAAAGCCCCAATAACTCTTCTAATAAAGGTTTATTAAAACCAACAACGATTTTTCCATCAATATCTATCACTGGGACTCCCATCTGTCCTGATTTTAAAATCATTTCCAGGGCTCTTTTTTCGTCTCTTGAAACATCCGCTTCTTCAAATTCAATATTGTTGGCTTTTAAAAATGACTTAGCCGCCTGGCACCAAGGGCACAAAGGAGTGGTATAAACAATAACTTTCATAAACTTAATTTTTAATTGCAACTGCCGCTATTAGAACTTCCCTGAGAATAAGTCTCAGAAAAACTGGTTGCTGCCTGATCAGTGGTTAATTTTGTCTCGCAAAATGCTGGTTGATTTTTAAAGCTACAGCAAATAACAGTTTTTACTGCCTCTGCTGTTCTTCCGCCAAAGTTCATTTCCGAAACACTTTCTTCATTTAAAATTAAAGTTGGCGAGCCAGTAACATTAAATTTATCTTGTCTTTCAAAATCTTTCTGCGCATAAGCAATCCCTCTTTTTGCGTCATTTATACAACTTGTGAGTTTTTGACTATCAATTTTGGCTGAAGCTAAACATTCATCAACCTTTCCTGATTTGATATGACAATCAATATAGGACCAGTATTTATCTTTTTGTTCCTCCCTAATACAAATTTGCCTTAAGTTTTCTTGGGCTTCTTCTTCACCATGCATTGAGTTTATTTTTCCCTCCACAATTCCTCCAATATATTCTACTTTTATATATTGAGCCAATTGAGGAATATTTTTAATTATTTCATTTAGGATTCGTTGCATCTGAAGACCAAAAGGACATTTTGAAACAACAAAAGCCTCAAGCAAAGGTTTATCACTCTTTTTTAATTCCTCACAAGTCTTTTTAGAAGTTGTTTCGGTAGTTTTTTGAGCAGTTTTCTCATTTTCTTCAGTAGTTAAGGCTATTCCCTGAGGAAAAAGTATTTTCCCATCCTTGGTTAAGTAAGAAATATATTTCTCGGTACCAATTGATAATTCAAATTTATAAACCCCGCTTTCTTCTGTAATTTCACCAGCTGTTGCCGTTGCATTTTGTAATAAATTTTTATTAATGAAATCAAGGGCTTTTAATACTTTAGCTTCTTTTGTGGTATTCAAACCAGCTCCTTTAAAACCTCCAGCATAGCTCAAAATAAAAGAAGCAATAATTAAAGTAATAAGAATATATGTCCGACTTGTTTTTTTCATGTTTATTTTTTTTATTTATTTTTTTATTTTTTATTTTTTATTTATTATTTATTTTTTTAATTTATTGTAAATTTATTTAATTTTCCGACCTTTATTCAGCTTTAGTGCTGATTTAATTAAATTAATTTTTAAATCTTATTTCCACAAAACCAAAAAATAATTTTTCTTTCCCCTTTTGATTATCAGATATTTTTTAAAAAGACAAAGAGATTTTTCTATTATACTCTCTATTTTTTTAAATTGCAAATCATTAATGAAAATAATACCATTTGAAACATCTTGTCTTGCTTCTCTTTTAGAAGAAGATATTTTGCTTAAAACCAACAAATCAATCAAGGATATTTTATCATCTTTTTGTTTTAAAACAAAAGTTGGTAAATCTTTTAGAGCAATTTCTAATTCTTTTTCGCTAAGGCTTTTAATATTTCCATAGAATAAAGCTTGGGATATTTTTTCTGCTTCTAAAGCTTCTTTTTTCCCGTGAACTAATTTAGTAACCAAAAAAGCTAAGGTTTTTTGGGCTAAACGTTTTTCTGGCTGGCGAAAGTGTTTTTTTTCAAGGTTAACTAATTCTTCTTTTGTTAAAAATGTTAAATATTTCAAAAATCTCGAAGCATCATTATCAGAAGTATTAAAAAGAAACTGATACAAGCTATATGGAGAAGTTAGTTTTTTATCAAGCCAAACCCCTTTACCGGTACTTTTCCCCCATTTTTCTCCTCCTGAGGATGTTAAAAGAGGTAAAGTCAAGCCAAAAACTTCTTTATTTTCTAATTTACGAATAAAATCAATCCCAGAAGTTATATTACCCCATTGGTCGCTCCCCCCTATTTGTAATTCACAATTAAATTTTTTATAAAGATAGTAAAAATCATAAGCCTGCAAAAGATTGTAACTAAATTCAGTAAAAGAAATTCCAATTTCCAATCTATTTTTTACTGACTCCTTGGCCAACAAATAAGAAACAGTAAAATTTTTACCAACTTCTCTTAGAAAATCAAGCAATTTAAATTGTGAATACCATTGGTAATTATTAAGAATTAATAATCTCTCTTTTGTCTTTTCTGATTTAAAGAAATTTTGCAGTTGTTTTGTAAGTTTTACTATATTTTGCTGTATTACTTTCTTTCCCAAAAGTGGCCTTTCTTCTGATTTTCCTGAAGGATCGCCAATTAAACCAGTTGCTCCACCTAAAACTAATATTATTTTATGCCCCTCATTTAAAAATCTCTTTAAGGTAATAAGATGAAGCAGATGGCCTAAATGCAAGCTTTTGCCAGTAGGATCTATGCCATAATATAAAACAATCGGACCCTTTTTAAGTCTTTGCTCTAATCCTGATAAATTTGTTGCCTGATGAATTAATCCTCGGTTTTTTAAATCCTCTAAAACATCCATAATATTTATTCACAATTTATAATTTCTAACTCAAGTTAAATTCATTTTAACACCTCTTGGCTTCAAATTCAAAAGGAAAGATAATAGAGATAATTAAAGGTCGAAATAAATAAAATTCAATAAAATAATAAAATAAATAAACAATATGAAAAATAAAGCTTCTAAAATAGTTCTTACAGTAGTTTTTGTAGGCATATTAGCATGGAATGCTTCATTTGTTAAAGCAGAAACTAATGAAGAAATGATTAAAACTCTACAAGCTTTAGTTCAAGCTCTTATACAAATGGTTCAAAAATTACAAAAACAATTAGCACAAATAAAATTAACTCCTCCTACTACTATTACTATTCCGCCCCGCTCTATTCCTCCTTTTGATGTAAATGATGAAGAAATTTATTTAAAACCCAAAAGAGGTTCTAATGACAAATGGGGTTTTATTGATAAAACAGGTAAAGAAGTAATTCCTTTTAAGTATGATTATGCTTATGATTTTTCTGAAGGCTTAGCACATGTTGGACTTAATGGCAAACGGTTCTGTATTGATAAAACAGATAAAGAAGTACTTTGCTCTGACCCACCCTGAGTAAAAGTAATAAATTTAATTTAAAAATAATTCTTTTAAGTTTTTAATTAAAATTTAGTAAAATTAATAAAGGCCAACATCAATCTGTCTTAATTCCCTAAAAGGGAAATTATAGACGGATAAATATTAAAATAATAAAAATAAAATCCATTACTTCAATTACTTTGTCAAAACCACCAATTACTCTCCCTGATAAATCAATCCTCTTTCCTGAAGATCATCTATTAAAGTCATAATATCAATTTTAATATCTCATACTTTATCTTGTAAATAAAAGTCCAAATAAAAGCCGCAAGAGTTAAATAAATTAAATAAATATAGTGCTAGTAAGATGGTTTAATACAAGGGGTATTAAACTATTTTTCTAAATAAAAGAGAGGGGGATTATCAGCATCATCAAGGTTAAACCAAACACAACCGTAATTTGTGTGGTCGCAAACACCGTAAGCAAAAAAGAGATAAAGATCTTCTAAGTTTTTATTTCTTTTGTTTAATTCATTTTGAATAATTTCTTTGTTATTTTCAAAACATTGCCAAATTAAATTTCCTTCTTCTGGAAGACAGATATTAAAATCAGAAATTTTGTAATGAGTTAAAGCCGGCACTTGATTTTGGTTAAAAACAATAAACTCAATTATTCCGCTTTTTCGTAAATCTCCGCTTGGATAATTACGATTGGCTCTTCGGGGATAAACAAATATTCTTGCGGGAGATAAATTAATAACGGAAAAACCATCGCCACCAACATAATCCAAACCAGCAATAATTTTATAATTAAAATAAGTATAATTTGAAGGAACATTCCCATTTTTAATAATATCAAATTCAACATAGGCTTTGTTATCTGTATCGAAGTACCACTTTATATTTTTAAAATAACTACTAATTGTTGCTGGTGGGGGCGGCGGCGGAAGAATAGTAATTTCTTTTATTTCTGATAAAGGAGAAATTAATCCCATTTTATCTCTTGCTTTTACTGCCAAATACAAAATTAGAGGCTCTTTTACCGGAAAAGTAAGATAATCAAAATTAGAAATATTAGTTGAAACATAGATTTTATTTTTATTTTCGTCATAAAATAAATCTGTTGGATTTAAAGAAAGATGAACCCAATAAGAGGAATCTCTTGTTAAAACATTATTATCTAAACTATCCCCTTCTTTTTTAACTGCATAATAAATTTCATAGCTTAACTCATCGTTTAAATCCTCATCAATTCCCTTATCAAAACTAAAATAAATTGTTGAACTATTATTATTCGTTGAAGTAATTATTTCTGAATCAGAAAAACTAGCAGTAAAATTTTCTATCTTTTTGGGAAAATGATAAAACTTATCTGGCTCAAAAAAATATTTATGATTGTCAGGATAAATTAGTTTTAAATAATAAGGGACAACATAACCGTAAAATCCAATTGTTAAATAATCATTTCGACTAAAGTTATGATTAAATTTATTAATTGTTGTGCCAGAAACTTCAATTATAAAATGATTATCTTTTGGCAGTTTATCTAATCTATAAGACCAACCTTTTGGTGCTCCTGGTGCTTGGCAGTAATCTTCATCAGTGGTAAAAATTAAACTTCCTTTTAATCCTTCATATCCTTGACAATCAGGATATTTTAAAACTAAACCAGAGGTATTAGAATCTAATTCCCAAAAATCTTTATTTCCTAAATAAGAATCATATTCTCCTAAAGCATTCAAACTTACCGGAACATCTTGATTTAAATAAAAAGCTAAAGCAAAAAATTGATTGGAAGTAGAAGTGGTATTAGAAACAAAAGGAAAACTATCAACATCAAATTCAATTATCACCTTTGTTTTTGTTTCATCAAAATAATGCCAAGAAAAATTTTTAAGAAAAGGATTTAACTGCTCTTCTTGTTTTTCTGTACTTTCTCCTAATATACAACTCTCAGGAATTTCTTTGGGAGTAGGGCAGAAAATTATTTCAAAATCATTTGAATTATTATCAGTATCAACTGGCTCATTATTTATTTTTTTACGTTGAATGCTTGTTTGGGGTTCGGGGTTTAAAGCTGGGCTATTTTCACTTTCTAAAACTTCGCCCCAACCAACTTTATCAACTATTTTTCCTAAAGGATTCTTTAAAATAATTGTATTATCTTCGGCTAAAGTATAATCATCACTCCACAAAGCATCATAAGTTGAAGAAACTGGTGATAAAATATTGCCAATGACAAAGTAATCCTTTGCTAAAATTGTTTTGTTTTCTAAAACATTTTTTGTTACTAAACTAGCATAGCTACTTCCACTTTTTGTCTTCTTTTGGATATACCAATTAGTTAAATCAATTGGATAATCATTCGGATTATAAAGTTCAATAAATTCATCTTTGACAATTATTTCGCCGTTAATATCCTTGCCAGCAATTTTAATTTCATTAATTAAAAGTTTAGGATAAAACGGAGGTTCGGTAGTTGT
Source organism: Minisyncoccia bacterium (assembly GCA_049969555.1). Classification (GTDB taxonomy): domain Bacteria; phylum Patescibacteriota; class Minisyncoccia; order UBA6257; family UBA6257; genus DAOOKJ01. The sequence continues at coordinate 12,012 of JBMFOQ010000004.1, read as the reverse complement.
TGTGGTTGTGGTAGTGGTAGTTGAAGAAGTGGAAGTAGTGGTGGCAGTAGTAGTAGAAGAAGAAGTAGTAGTCATAGAAGAAGTTGGTGGAGTTTGATTCGGGGCCGGCAAAGAAACTATATTTTGATAACCACTGCTATTTTCTCTTTTTGGTGTGCCGTTTACTTCTAAAGAAGTTTGCCAAGATAAATCACCTCTTCTTTCCATTGTTCTTTTCGAAATATTGTCTCCAGCGGGCCAATCAGGATTAGCAAAAACTTCATCCTCTAAATTGCATAAATTATCAAAAATTCTTAATCCCTCATTTTGATTATTAATTGCGCCATTAAAAATTAAATCTCCTTTAACATTTAAGACTGCCTCATCGCTTGTTCTTTCTAAAAGTAAAAATCCATTTGGAGAAATTCTAGTATTTAAAGGAAAAACTATTTTGATTTTTTTATCTTTGTCTAAAATCTGCCAATTAGAAAGGTAAATTGTTTGATGGGAGATATTTTTCAATTCTATCCACTCCGCATTGCTGTTAGAAGTTGTTCCCATCCAGCTTATTTCATTAAAAATTACTGAATTTCTTAAAGGAGATCTATTTGTATTAAAATCGCAAACTAAAAAAGACTGGGTAGTAGTGGTTGGATTGGTAGTGGTAGTTCTTATAGTAGTTGTAGTTCTTATAGTAGTTGTGGTTGACTTTAAAGTAGTGGTTGTTGGTTTGGTAGTAGGGGTTGAAAGTTTTGTGGTAGAAGTTGTTGAGACAGTTAATGGTTTAGGGGGAGCTGATGTTTTTGGAGGCAAAGAAGCCGTGGGTTTTTGAACTGTTGTTGAAGTGTATGACTCAAAAGTAGTATTTGAAAATGACTCATTGTGAGAATTTAAACTTTCATTTTCCACTAAAATAACCTCGGGATTCTTTTGAAAAATATCAGAAATAAAGGTTTGAATTCCACCCCAAATAGAAGCCACTAAATTTTTTTCGTTTTTTAATACAAAATTTGGATCTAATTTTGCTTTTTCTGCTTCTTTTAAAAATAAATCAATTACTCCGGCGCTGGTTAAAACACTTTTTAATCCCAATCTTTGCCAATAATCTTTTAAAACCTTTTCACTATTTAAGGTATAGCCTATAAAACCTGACTGCAATCTCCAGTCTAAATAACTCTTTTTTGCCAATCTAAACAATTCTTTATTTTCATCAATTCCATAAAGAAAATATTCTATTTCTCCTTTTTCATTGATTTCTGGAACATCTAAATATTCAATTTGAGGTAGTTTATATTTTGAAGGAGGCAAAGTATCAGGAGAAAGAAAATAATTATTAGAGTATAAAGCGAGAAAATCAAAATATTCATCTAAGTTATTCTTTTTTATAAATTGCCTGTAAGATTTAAGCCCCTCTTTTAAAGGAAAGTAAAATTTATCATCAGTTTTGTCGGTATAATTTTCATAATAGCTTGTGGCTTGGTCTAAAAAAGAAAGATGGGCATTTTCCCGGGTATGCTCTGGTACACTCATATCTTCAATTAAATGAAGAATGTGGCCTAAAGTTTCAAAGGCTTTTACCCTGTTTCCTTTTACATATTCATAAATTGCTCTTTGCCAACTATAATTTGATTCAGAAAAAACCGGGCTTTTGGTAATTGGTCCAACACTGGCTAAATATAAGGGATCATAACTTGCCTGAGCAAAAGGATTTTTTGCCCATTCTTTGGCTGTTAATTCCTGAACAAGGTATTCAATTCCCAAAAACCGCCAAGTCTTATTAAAAACTGGGTCGTAAAAATGATTAACAAAACGTAAGCCATTATCCTCGTCAATACTTCCTTTCATTATTAGTTGTTTCTCTGTTTCGTTTAATTTTAAAGAACCATATGAATTATAAAAGTCGACTGCTAATTCAGTAATTTTTGGATGAGTGGTTTGGGCATTATAAGCAAAAGTGTTAAAAGGGATTAAACCCAAGCAAAGAAAGAAAAAAATTATTAAAAAAACAGCGGGCTTTTTTCTCATATTTTTTCCCCACTGTTTTTAAATTAGATATTAATTTTTTAAAACTATTATTAAAACTCAATTATTTTCCAAATGTTATTTACTGGCTTACCCTCAAAATCTTTAATAATTTTTAAAGTAACCGTTGTCACTATTTCATTTTTATCATTTTTTATTTTGATATTATACCAATCATCTGCTAAATAATCACCCACTTGATTTTCTGCCTTTAATAAATCTTTCATCATTTTTTCCCATTGACCGCTATTTTTAATTTGCAAAAACAAATCCTTGTATTTCTTTTGTAAGTCTAAAGGAAAATATTTAATTGCCAAATCAATATCTTCTTTTTTTAACGCTTCTAAAAACATTCGATAAGTTTCAAGCGGAGTAGTTCCGCCATAAATATCATTGGTATATTTTTCTTTTTCTTGTTGAAGATGTTTTAAAATATTTTTTTGGTTTTCTTTATAAGAAGCAATGTTTTGAATTCTAGAATAAGGGCCAAAAAAATAAAAAAAAGAAATTCCTAAAGAGCAAAAAAGAATAAGAAAAATCAAGAAGAAGAGATTTCTTGATTTTAAAAATGCTTTGAAGTTTTTCATGGTGGGGAAATTAAATTAATTTTTAGATTTTAAAATTTACCCCTGTTTTATTAATTTTTTTCGACAACGGGCGCAAACTCTAATTTTTTTATTGGAATTAGGTAATTTAACCCAAACCAAATTTGGCTTTTGTTTATGAACCCTTGTTGGGTCATATTTTGATTTAATTTTTTTATAGGAAACAGCCTTTTGATAACTTTTCCCGCAAATCTCACATACTCTTGCCATAAATTTATTTGCTGATTAGTTATTTGTTATTTGCCCTTTGTTATTTCAAACGAGTGGGCCTCTTAGAGCAAGGTCGTATTCAGCTAAAAAAGTAGGTGGGTATTCGCGCTTTTACTCCAAGGAGCAAAAGACTTGAATTCCCTTAAAACCTTGTTTGACCTGAATCGTACCTTAATCTCCTTGAGGCCCAGTCTTATTATACCTTAAAAATTAAATTTTTCAAATTTTGAGAGTTATCTTTCAGGACCTGAAAAGAAAAACAGTGGGGTTAAAACTTTTCAGGCCCTAAAAGGCAACTCTCACACCCCACTGTTTTTCTTTTCTGTTTCTTTTTAAAATATAGAGGAGAAAAAATTTTTTGTCAATATAAATTGTGGATAAATTTTCTCTTTACTTCTAAGCCCCTCCTTGTGCTTCTTCTCTCTTTTCTTCCAAATTTTCTTCTTTAACTAAATTTTTTGTTTCTTTAGTGGATTCTCCTTGGGTTTTTTCTTCAGCCTTTGTTTCCTCTTTCTCTTCTTCTTTCTTTTTCTTAAAAGTAACTTTTCTTTTTGGACCAGAAATAATTTTTGCTTTAACTAATAAATTATAACAAGAATCTGTTGGTTGAATTCCTTGTTTTAACAAGTGATTGATTCTTTCTTTATTTAAATTAAACTTATCAGTTTTCGGATTCCACCAGCCCAAAATTTCTCTGGCTTTTCCGCTTCTAACAGAAAATCGCGAGTCAATCGCCACCACTCGATAAACAAAATCTTTTTTCTTTCCTTGCCTTTGTAATCTTAAAGTGAACATAAAAAATTTCTCTTATTGTAAAAAAGATTACTAAAAAAGTCAAATTTTTAAGCAATTGCTAAATGACCAATAAAAATTTCCATCTTAAATAAAAGAAAAGCAAAACCAATCAAAATTACTAAAGCTCCTCTAATTACTAGTTCAGAATAAACTAAATGAACATAACCTTTTCTTTGGTTGATAACAATTCCTAAAAGCACAATCGTTCCCAAACTAATAAGTACAAAAGCAACTATTTGGTTAAAAGCATTGATTTTATCCCGGCTGAATTTTCCTTGGGTTAATGATTGAGAATTATTTTCTTCTGCTCGACTAATCACTGGCGCTAAAGTGGTAGTTGTTTGTTCAGTGGTAGTTGTTGGCTCAAGAGTAGTGGTTAATGGTGCTAAAGAAGGAGAAGACAAAGAGGTTGTTGTTTCTTGTATCTTTGTCCCTTCAATCTGAGCAATTTTTTTAGACACTGGTTTAGTAGAAGAAATAGTTATTTGAGCAGGAGGAATTTTAACATTTTCTTCTGCTTGAGCGACTTTTGTTAAACTGGTTGGTTTTTTGATTTGCGAACCAAACATCTGAACAACAATAATTTTGGAAATATTGTCTCCAGTAATATCGCCGCTTAAAACCGCAATCCCAATTTCTTTATATTTTTGATTTAAAAGATTATCGCGATGAGTAGGAGAATTAATCCAAGCCCTTACCACTTCTTCACTATCAATAAAATTCATTGCTAAGTTTTCGCCAGCATAATGATAATCATAACCGCTTTTTTCAATAAAATACCAAGGAGAAATGCCTGTTGGCGAATGATGAGCAAAGTACTTATTTTTAATCATATCCAAAGCTTTTTCCTTGGCTGCTTCTTTTAATAAGGGGTTTTCATTTAAAGGAGGAAGGCCATATTGTTTTCTTAAATCATTTGTCAGTTCTAAAATTTTTTGGGCACTTACTTCAGCAAAAAGCGAAGTTTGCCTTAAAATTAAAATTTCAAAACTAAAAAGAACTTTTACTAAAAGAAATAATAAAATCAAAACAGAAATTACCCGGTCAGTTAAAATTAAGGGTTGATTATTATTTTCTTTCGTAGGCCAAAAGAGATTTTTAATTTTTAAAAAAATTTTCATCATTTAATTGTTTTTCTCGTTTCTATTATAACATTATTATTTTAAATAAAGAATAAATTTTTTGATTTTCCTTGGTTATTAATTATATCATATTTCTAAAAATTTGACAAGGAGAAAAAAATTTGCTAATATAAAATAGTTCTTTGAAAATTATTTTTCTTCAAGAAAAAAAAAGGAGGAAAGAATGAAAGGAATTCTCTACATAATGCATATCCTATACTATACCCTAATTGGGTGTAGTATAGGAATTTTGTTTCTGTTTATTTTTATTTGTTTGGGGTCAAAAATTGACCCCAAAGAAATAGTAAGAAAATGGTGGAAAAATAAGACCCCAAAATAGGGGGTCTTTTTATTTGACAAAGGAAAATAAGTGTGCTATAATTAAAACAACTAAAATTAAAACAACTAAAATTAAATATGATAAAGACTATAAAAAAAGCTAAATTTTTATTATTAAGCCTTTTAATTGGTCTGGGAGTTTTTGTTTTTATAAATAAAACTTTTGCTACTACTCTTTCCCGCGCCTGTAGCGTCTCAATTAATAATCCTTCAAATTATCAAGTTGTTAATCCAAATCAAAATTTAACTATTTCTTATACTATTTCTTGTTCTTCTGACCGTAGGATAAGAGCAAATATTTATTTTACCTCAACTGGCGATCCTTATACTCAATATAATCCTTCAAATCACTGTGAATGGACTTATCAATCAGCAGGTAGCAGAACTTATTCTGTTGTTTATCCTAGTGCTGGGCTTTTAAGAGCCAAACAAATAGAAGGTTCAACTGCTCATTTTTATGTAGATGTTAATGAATATGCTCGAGATGATAATACTCCTCCATGTTCGCCTGAAAATAATGCTTTCTACGCCTTTCAAGACCTAAGATGGGTAAGATTTGAAGAACCACAGCCCCGTTATGCTTGTAATACTTCCACTTGGCAATGTTATCAGTCTTCAACTGGGCCTTATACTTCTTTAAGTGATTGCCAAGCAAATTGTCAACCACCATCTCCTTGCCGAATAAATAGTTTTTCTGGACCTTCTTCTATATCTTATGGAAATAGCGCTACTTTAAATTGGTCTACTTCTAATTGTAACTCTTGTACTGCTTCTGCTTCTCCTTCTAATTCTTATTGGTCAGGAAGTCAATCAGTAAATGGTTCTAAAACCATTTATAATCTTACTCAAACTACCAATTTTAATTTATCATGTTCTGGAACTTATGGTTCTGATTCTAAAAGTATTACTATTAATGTAAGTGAGCCTTCTTTGTGTAGAATTACCTCGTTTTATGCAAATCCAGGTTCTTTAACGGGGGGTGGTAATTCTACCTTATATTGGGCAACCTCCAATTGTGTTTCTTGCGAAGCTTCTTCTCAACCTTCTTTTAGCGGTTGGTATGGTGAGGTAAATACCGCTGGCTCAAAAAGTGTTTATTTAACCCAGACTACTTCCTTTACCTTGTGCTGCCAAGGTCAAGGTTCAAATAATTATGACACAAAGACAATCACTGTTAATGTTAATCCTTTGCCTAATTTAAATGTTTCTTGCTCTGCTAGTCCAAATCCGAGTCAAGTCGGTCAAACAGTCACCTTCACCGCAAATGTTTCCGGCGGAATTTCTCCTTATTCTTATTATTGGTCAGGAGCAGTTTCTGGTTCCTCCTCTTCAGTTTCTAAATCATTTAATAGTGCCGGGACTTATACTGCTTATTTAACTGTCACTGATAGTGCTTCTCAATCAAAATCAACTTTTTGTTCTGTTCAGGTTCAAGAACAACCACGGCAAATTAGCTTAAATGCCAATCCTTTAATCGTTAACTATAATGGTTCTACTGTTTTAAGTTGGTCTGCAAGTGGCTATAATTCTTGCCAAGGTTATGCTGAACCAAGAAATAGTCAATGGGATACATCTGTTTCTTTCTCTGGTAATAAAACCATTACTAATTTAACTCAAACTACTACTTTTTATTTAAGGTGTTTTTATAATTCAACTTCTTATGATATAAGATCAGTAACTGTCACTGTAACTCAACAACAAATAAGATATGCTTGTAATACTTCCACTTGGCAATGTTACCAGTCTTCAACTGGACCTTATACTTCTTTAAGTGATTGTCAAGCAAATTGTCAGCAACCTTTAAATTGCCAAATTACTAATTTTTCTGCTAATCCAAACCCAACTTCTTTAAACGGAAATACTGTTTTAAACTGGTCTAGCTCAAATTGTAATTATTGTACCGCCACTGCTTCCCCCGCAAATTCTTATTGGTCTTCAAATAAAGAAGCAAATGGTTCTACGATAATTTATAATTTAACCCAAGCAACTACTTTTTATCTTACTTGCTATGGCCAAAATAATACTGATTCAAGAAACATCACTGTTAATTTAACTTCTTCTAATCCTTTATCAGTTTCTTGTTGGGCTTCACCTAACCCTGGTCAGATAAATCAAACAATTACTTTTTATAGTTCAGTAAGCGGTGGCTCAGGAATTTATTACTATAACTGGTCAGGTGATGCTAGCGGAAATTCTTCCTATAGTTATCGAAGTTTTTCAAATAGTGGCACTTATTGGGCTTATTTAGCAGTTAATGATTCTCAAGGAAGAACAGGTTCTGCCTCTTGTTCAGTTTATATTGAAGCGCCATCAACTAATTATCCCACTTTAGATTTCTGGGCTGATAAATACTCATTAATTTTAGGTGAATCAACTTATCTTCGCTGGACTTCTTCAAATACTAATTACTGCGTTGCTTCAAATGGCTGGAATGGAAATAAATCAACTAATGGCTATGAATTAACTAACCCTTCTAACCAAACTACCTATACTTTGACTTGTTATGGCCCGGGTGGTTCAGTGTCTAAATCCTTAACTATTTATGTAAATGCCGAAAAAAATCTTAGTATTACTAAATTAGGAAGAAATCTTACTAATGGCGATAGAACTTATGAAAAGACTTTGAGATTAGCCAATGGCGAAACAGCCGAGTTCTATATTGCTGTTTCTGCCATTAATACTGATTTAACAAATGTGGTAGTAAAAGATATTTTGCCTTTTGGATTTACTTATGTAAATGGTACTACAAAAGTAAATGGTGTTCTTCAACCTGATACAATTACCACTTCTGGATTATCTTTGGGTAACATTTCTAAAGGAACAACTAAATATATTACTTTTCAGGCTATTGGCTCAGCCGTTGGGTCTTATTTAACAGTTACTAATACTGCCGAAGCAACTGCTAATAATCAAGCAAAAGTGACTGACTCTGCTACTATTGTCTTTGGTGTTGTCTTGGGAGCAGCCACTATTAAAACTGGGCCAGCTGATTCTCTTGTTTTTCTTTTACTTTTAAGCTTGGGAATTTCTGTAAGCGTTTGGTATTACTTTACTTATCATCCAAAAGGTAAATTAATTTATGCTAGAATTGAAAATAAAATAAAAGAGTATAGATTAAATAAAGTAAAGACACGTATTCTTAAAAACGAAAAATAATCAAGAAAAGATTGTTTTAAAACTTTAAACCCCGGCATTAGCCGGGGTTTAAAGTTAAATTGCCTTAATTTTAAAATAAGTTTTTAAAAAATAAGTTAAAAATAAGGGTGGCCGACGGGGCTCGAACCCGTAACCTTCTGGGCCACAGCCAGACGCTCTGCCGATTGAGCTACGGCCACCATCATCTCTAATAATTTTCAAACAATTTTTTAATTTTATTCAATATCTGCGCCTAAATTTTTTAATCTTTCTTTTATATTTTCGTATCCTCTTTCCACTTTGTCAATTGATTTAATAATTGATTCTCCTTGAGCTATTAAAGCAGCCATTAAATAGGCAAAACCCGCTCTTAAATCTGGCACTTCTAATTCTTCTCCATGGAGTTTAGTTGGCCCAGTAATAATGGCGCTATGATAATAATCGCGGTTAGTAAATCGACAAGGCTTTGAACCCAAACAGTGAGTAGTAAGCTGAATATTTGCTCCCATTTTATTTAAAGCCTCGACATAACCAAAACGATTTTCATAAACTGTCTCATGAATAATTGAAACTCCTTTTGCCTGCGTTAGAACAATAGAGAATGGCTGTTGCCAATCGGTCATAAATCCTGGATGCACATCAGTTTCTAAAACTACAGAATGTAAATCATTAGTAGTATAAAATCTAATTCCTTCTTTTTTTAATTCAAAATCTCCACCAACTTTCCTTACCCAATTTAGAAAAGTCAAAATATAGCGTTGGTCAATTCCTTTTATAATAATATCACCTTTATTTGCTAAAGCCAAAGAAGCAAACGAAGCTGCTTCAATTCTGTCTGACATTATTCTATAATAACCTCCTTTTAATCTGTTTACCCCATTTATAATCCAAGTCCGATTTACATCCTGATAAATTACTGCTCCCATTGATTGCAAAAACAACGCCAAATCTTCAATTTCTGGTTCAATCGCCGCATTCTCAATCACCGTTGTTCCTTTTGCCAAAACCGCACCCATTATAATATTTTCTGTGGCGCCAACACTGGGATAAGAAAGTCTGATAATTGTTCCTTTTAATCCTTTAGCCTCTACTTTATAAACTCCTTCACTACAATCAATTTTTGCTCCCATTTGCTCATAAGCATTAATATGAAAATCCACTGGTCTTGCGCCAATGGTACATCCTCCCAAAAACGGAACTTCTGCTTTAGAAAAGCGATGAATTAAAGGTCCGAAAAATAAAATTGGCGTCCGATTTTTGCCACTATATTCTAAAGGTACTTTATAACTATTTAAATTAGTAGGATCTACTTCTAAAACATTTTTATCAAGCCATTGGCATTCTGCTCCTAAAGATTCACAAATTTCTATTGTAATTTCTACATCACCAATTCTTGGAATATTTTCCAAAATTGATTTTGAATCAGCCAAAAGGGCAGCAATTATTACTTTAGTTGAAACATTCTTTGCACCAGCCAAAGCAATTTCTCCTTCCAGCCTTTTCCCTCCTTTTATTTTATAGATATTTTCCATATCTTCTAAAGATATTATAATTGGAAAAAACTTTTCTTTCAAGTAAAAAAATGCTATAATAAAAAATAAATTTGTAAAAAAAATTTGGAAACAAAATTTGTTAATTGAAAATTTAAAATTTAAAAAATCAAATTTTATTTTTTTTATTTTTTATTTATTATTTATTAAAATTGCCCTCGTAGCTCAACGGATAGAGCGCGGGCCTTCTAAGCCTGAGATGGAGGTTCGATTCCTCCCGGGGGCACCCCCCTCACTTGGAAAGTTTATTTAAAATTATTTTCTCTAAAGTTACCAAAATTAAAAGTTTCTATAACAAAATATCAATTCCCATATAGTTTGAATTGAAAAACCCCTTTAAAATTTTAGAATATTAGCCATAGTAAATTTTAAATTCTAAGGCATACTTGAAAGTTTTGCTTTATTCTGCAAAGTAACACTCACCAAAGAACCTAAAGAAAAACCTGTCCCATCAATGAAAAAATTTCTCTTGCGAGAATTGATTTATCTTCTAATTCTTTATCTTGTCACAAATAAATAAACCCTTCTTGGTTAAAGTGATTTTTTGTAACAATCATTTTTTCTTTCCTGATCCTGTATCTTATTGCAGCTCTCTAAAGTATTGTCTTTCTCTACTTCAGTAATTAGCGCTGATTGTTTCTGAATAGAGTATGTTATTAAAGTTAAAACCACGAGGGTAATAATAGGTACCAGAATTAATAATAAATTTTTTTCATTTTTTTGTGCTATTTAACCAATTCACTAATGAAATGGTTAGAATTAATTTTTAATATTTTTCAAGTATTAAACCTAATTCTCTTGAGGAATTTCGACCTTTGTTTTCTTCTAAATAATATCTAATTTTAATTTTAATATTTTTTTGATTCAAGACAAATTTTGTACAAAATAAAATGACCTTGAAATGAAAATAGAATTTAATGCAAAAGAAGGGGAAAATGATAGAAAAATTTACTTTTTTAATTTTCGAATTGAAAATTAAAAAATTTTAAAAGCAAACCTATCTTAAATAAACAGGCAAGCAAAACAGTAATCAATTTTCATCTTTTGGAATTTTTCTTGATTCGCGAAATAAATCTGGTAAGATATAAGATAATAGAAAAAGTTTAAAGAAATTGAATTTACTCATCTTTCATCTCTAAAAATATCAACATATCGGGCTGTGGCGCAGTGGCTTAGCGCGTCTGCTTTGGGAGCAGAAGGTCGTGGGTTCAAGTCCCACCAGCCCGACTAAATTAAAAACCCAGTCTTAAGACTGGGTTTTTAATTTAATTGTAATTAAGGAACGAAGTGCGAATCTTTTTGAGCAAAATCCGAACTGCGAACTTTGATGCTCCGCCCCGCCACTGCTCGACGAGCTCACGCGGGGCAAAACCCAAAAATTTCCTTCCTTTCAAATGTTCCGCTTCGCGGCGGCAGAATCAAAACGGAGCTCTTCGACGAACAAAAATTCATTCCTCAAAAACAATAATAAAAACTTAGCAACATTTTCTTTTTGTTGTCAAGTCAACGTTTTATTAAAAACATTTTTAATAAAAAGTTACTAGTCAATAATTTTAAATAAAAAATAACTCTATAAATTTTATAAACCACAATTATCTGTAAAAGATTCACAACTCGATGCTTTATTGATACACTCTATTTTTTTTGAATCCCACTTAGCGCATTCTTTAAGACAAGTTTTATAACCATCATCAAATAAAGATTGATTTGCATTAGGAACTAATGTTAAACACTTATTAACATAATTTTTACAAGCCTTATCACATGAATTAGGTGATTGATTTTCTTTACAAATTGACTTTAATTCATTTAATGAATTTATAATCTCTTGCTCTAACTTATTGATTTCTTTTAAAAATTCGTCTTCATTTACTGATTCTTTAATTTTTTTCATTTCCTCATCATTAGGCATATAACCACTTGGCATTTCTGCTGATCCGGGCGGAAGAGGTTTAGCATTAGAATCCAAAGGCCAGTCAGGCGGAGGTATAGGATTACCGTCAAGATCTTTTGGCCAAGAAGCTGGCGGTATTTGATTGCCATCAAGATCAACATTCCAAGAACCAGGAAGGGCAATGCTACCATCATAATCTTTTGGACATTTTCCGGGTGGAAAAGGTTTTCCATTATCATCTAACGGCCAGCCGGGTGGAGGTACAGGATTACCGTCAAGATCTGGTGGCCAAGAAGCTGGCGGTATTTGATTGCCATCAAGATCAACATTCCAAGAACCAGGAAGGGCAATGCTACCATCAT
>JBMFOQ010000003.1:0-44603 GCA_049969555.1 Minisyncoccia bacterium | reverse complement strand
GGGGTCTTTTTGATTGAAAATAGTAAATTCCTCTAATAAATTAACTATAAAAAAAGCAGCCTTTAAAGCTTTGAATTTCTTTTTGATATTTAAAAAACTCTCTTTTGCTAAAGCAGTAATTAAACGGCCTTGATAATCAGTGCTAAAAACAATTTCTGTTAGATTTAATCTATCAAGATGACCGCTTAACTTTGCCTGAATTTTACTTGTTCCTTGAGCCAAAAGAAAAATTTTGCCGTATTTTTCGGTATAAAAAGTGTAAATTCTATCGTTTTCTCCTGATAATTTAAAATCTAAAACCACCGCCAAAGTTTTGTACTGATTCATAAAATTATAATATATTATGTTTTATTTTTCCTTTTCTTTCAAGCAAAAAAATGATAAAATAAAATTTAGCAGCTAATAATTGGTTTGCTATTTAAAATTTGATATTTAAGATTTAATTATTTCTCCCCGTAGTTTAACGGATAAAACGCGGGCTTGCGGAGCCTGAAATCGGGGTTCGATTCCTCGCGGGGAGACAATATCATTTCAATGAGAGATAAACTACTATTAGTCGATCCTGTTTCAAAAATAAAGGGAGTTGGTCCCCGTTATTTAAGTTATCTGGACAAACTCGGAATTAAAACTATTAAAGACCTTCTGTGGTATTTTCCCTTTCGCTACGAAGATTTTTCAAAAATCAAAAAAATAGAAGAATTAGAAGCCGGAGAAACTGCCTCGATTATCGGCACAATTAAAAAAATAGGAATCAGAAGGAGTTTTAGAAAAAAAATGTTTATTATTACCGCTGTTGTGGAAGATAATACTTCAAAAATTGATGTTATTTGGTTTAACCAAACTTATTTATTAAAAACTTTAAAAGCAGGCACAACCGTTTCCTTATCAGGCAAAGTCAAAAAACAGGGCAAAAAACTAATTCTTTCTTCGCCGGTTTATGAAATAATTTCCCAACAGAAACTGGAAAAGGGATTTTTTAAGGATTTAAAACACACCGGAAGATTAGTACCAGTTTATCCAGAAACAAAAGGCTTAACCTCAAGGGGGATTAGATATTTAATTCAAAGGGTCTTTAAAGAAGTAGAATTACCGCAAGAGTTTTTACCTTTGGAAATTATTAAAAAATACAATCTTCTTAATGTAAAAATCGCTTTAAGGCAAATTCATTTTCCTAATAACTTAACTTTGGCGGAAAAAGCAAAAGAAAGATTTATTTTTGAATCATTATTTTTATCTCAACTTTATCTTTTAAAACTTAAAAAACAATTATCTCTTTTAAAGTTTCCGAAAATTAAATTAGATATTGAACTTTTAAAATCATTTGCCCAATCTTTGCCTTTTGAACTAACTCAGGACCAAAAAAAAGTTTTATGGGAAATAGCAAAAAATTTAAGTTCTTCACCAATGAATAGATTGCTCGAAGGAGAAGTAGGCTCAGGAAAAACAATCATTGCCATTGGCTCAAGTCTTTTAGTTTATAATTCTGATTATCAAGTGGCTTATATGGCGCCAACAGAAATTTTGGCTTCTCAAGTTTTTGATAAATACAAAACTTTTCTCAAACCTTTTAAAGTGAGAATTGCCTTACTAACCTCTTCTGGAGCAAAAATCTATGACGAGGGGCTAGAAGGCAAAATTTCCAAAAAAGGCATTTTAAAAATTATCTCTTTAAAACTACCAATAATTGTGATTGGCACTCACGCTTTAATCCAAAAAGATATTATTTTTGAAAAATTAGGATTGGTAATAATTGATGAACAACACCGTTTTGGCGTTGAGCAAAGAAAAAAATTAATAAAGGAAACAAAAACCAAAGAAATACCACATGTTTTATCAATGACCGCCACGCCAATTCCCCGCACTCTGGCTTTAGCTTTTTATGGAGATTTGGATTTATCAATTATTAAAGAATTGCCAGTTGGGAGAAAGAAAATTATTACTCAAGTAGTCTTACCCCAAGAAAGAGAAAAAGTTTATCAGTTTGTAAGAGAGGAAATTAAAAAAGGAAGACAGGCTTTTGTGATTTGCCCAAGAATAGAACCAACAATAATTGAGCCGGAAAATATTGTTGCCACTAATCTTTTAAGTTATATTGAAAAATTAAATTATGAAGTAAAAGCAGTTAAAAAAGAATACCAAAAATTAAAGGAAGAAATTTTTCCTGAATTTAAGGTGGAGATGATTCACGGAAAAATGAAATCCGAAGAAAAAGAATTGGTAATGAGAAAATTCCGCGCTAATGAAATTAATATCCTTGTTTCCACTTCGGTAGTTGAAGTAGGAATAGATATTCCTAATGCCACTATTATGATGATTGAAGGCGCAGAACATTTTGGTTTAGCCCAACTTCATCAATTTCGCGGCCGAGTAGGAAGATCTCATTACCAATCTTATTGTTTTCTTTTTACAGAAAATTTATCAAAAGCAAGTATTTTAAGACTTAGATCTCTTCAAAAATACGATGATGGTTTTAAATTAGCAGAAATTGATTTATCTTTAAGAGGGCCAGGAGAATTTTTAGGCACTAAACAATCTGGTTTGCCTGATTTAGTAATGCGTTCTTTGATTAAAAAAGAATTAATTGAACAAGTTTATGAAGAAGTTAAAAGTATAATTCAAACAGATTCCTTATTAAACAAATGGCCTCTTTTAAAAGAGGCTCTAAAAGAATTTACAGAAAAAGCGCGCCGAGGATAAAAAATTTATTCTTTAAGTTCTAAAACTATTTCTTTTGTCTCTCCCTTTCTAAAATAACGAATCTTGATTTCATCGCCAATAGAATATTGGCTTAATAAATGAGCCAAATTAGTATCTTTGGTAATTTTTTGTTTTTCAATTTCTAAAATAATATCCCCTTCTTTTAAGCCGGCTAAATCTGCTGCTCCGCCTTTAATAATCCCTTCGCGATTTGGCGCCAAACCATAAATAATAAAAGCACCATAAGAAAAAGGCAAATGATGCTCTTTTTGTAGTTTTTCGTCTATTAAATAATATCTGATTCCCAAAGAAGGCCTTTTAACTCGGCCATATTTTCTTAAATCATTTAAAATTTTTTTTGCGGAATTAATGGGAATAGCAAAACCAATATTTTCTACACCCAAAACAACAGCTGTATTTACTCCAATTGCTCTGCCAAATAAATCAATAAGTGGTCCGCCCGAATTTCCAGGATTGATTGCCGCATCAGTTTGTATTAAGCCAAAAAGTTCTTCTTCGCCATCTTCTGAAGCAGTTTTTAAATTTCTTGACAAACCAGCAATAATACCTCGGGAAACTGTGTTTTCAAATTCACCCAAAGCATTGCCAATAGCAACAACTGTCTGTCCCAATTGAATTTTTGAAGAATCTCCTAATTTTAAATAAGGAAAATTTTTGCCTTCGATTTTTAAAACTGCCAAATCTGTTACTTTATCTTTTAGAACTATTTCGCAAGGAAAAGTCTGATTATTCCAAAAAACAGAATAAGAACTTTCATCATCTTCTACTACATGACGATTAGTTAAAATTAAACCATCTTTTGAGACAAAAAAGCCTGAACAACCGCTTATTTTTACCATCCCTTTCTCATTAATTAGACCGGATTTCTCAAAATAACTATAAAGAGAAATTCCTTTAATAAAATCGGAGCCCAGTTCTTTTTCTAATTGAGTTAAGTGTTTAGAAACCAAAATCCCCACTACTGTAGGTAAGGCTTTTTTAATTGCTTTAATAGTAAGAAAATATTCAGAATACATTTAATTATAATCTAGGATAAATTATAAAAAGAAAAACAATATTATTATACTTCTTTTAACTAAAAATTACAAAATTCTCGACTTTTAAAAATTCTCGACTTCGTAAGTCGTTAACGACTTACGAAGTCGAGAATTTCGAGAATTAAAAATACTAATAATAAAAACCCCAACCTTTTTAGGTTGGGGTCCGGTGGGGATAATTTTATTTTAGTAAGAAAAAAGTACAAAGTCAAGATTTAATTGTGGATAACTTATCTTTCAACTTCTGATCTTATAAAGTTAAAAATATTATGACTTTTATTATCATTAATTATATTATAATTAATAATAATTACTCGTATACTAGAAATTCCTGGTCCTTTATTGGCAATGATGTTTTGTCTTTTAGCCAATTGTATAAATTATCCTTGTAATCTTTTTCTCCTCCGAAAAAATCAAGAAGAATTTTTCTCTCGATAACGAGTGGAAAATTTCTTTTTCCTAAATAATCTAAATGACTACTCCAACGATAATTTTCAAGAAAATTAATCGCCTTTTTGTAATTTTTAATTTCTCCTTTTCGCCATCCGGATTGAATTAAATCTAAGGGGTTGCAGTGAAGATAATAAGGAAGATGAATAAAATGTGATTCTTCTTTTATTTCTATGGCTTTATATCTACTTTCAAATAAGACCCCTTTTCGCTGGTATTTTAGATTAAAATATTTTGCATAACCTATATCTACTTTTCTTATAAATTTTAATATCCCATCTTCTGTTTTCGGAATAAGCAGAAGATGATAATGATTTGGCATTAAAACAAAAATTAAAATATCAACCAATTGTTTATCCCCCTTTTTTTAAACTCATTTTGAAAAAAATAGTAAGAATGAGAGTTTTTTGATATATCATCATTAAAAAAATAGAGATTATGAATAAATCGAAAATAATCTTGTTTATCTAAAAATATCTTTCTTTTATCTACTCCTCTATTTAAAATATGATAATAAGTAATTTCATTTTTCATATTAAAATTATTAATTTTTTCTAATAAAAAATGGGGGTGACCCCACTATTTTTTATTTATATTTGATTTTTAAGTCTCTACTACTTATTATAATCTAAAAACAATTTTAAATCAACTAATATTCTCGACTTCGTAAGTCGTTAACGACTTACGAAGTCGAGAATATTAATTTATATATTACAAAGTCTAATTTATCTAACGGGTAAGGAAAATTGAAAAAAAGTGGTAAAAATACCAAAATGCATTTTTTCTCAATGATCGTGGAAAAATTTTAATTCAAGATTCTTTATTCCAAATTCCTGCCTGCGCAGGCAAGCCAAATTCCAAATTCCAGATTCCAAATTTTAAATTCCACATTCCAAAATACCAAGGGTCAACCCTTGAGCAAATATTGTACTAATAATACTTATAACTAGCCGTACAACCTGTCATAGGTGCGCACTCCACATACCAAACGGTCTTAGTAGTACTGGGAGTACTGGTTGAGTACCAATAGGCACTATTACAAGTAGTATATGGCCCGACGGCAAGGGACGTAGTCTTAAAACTACAATAATAACCGCCAACAAAATCGGTACACACATCACCGGCAGGTTGGCAATGAGTAGTATCTTTTGGAACAGGATTCGACCCGTTGGGGGTGTAGTAATAGGGACCAGAGGTTGTCCAAACGCAGGCCTCATCAAAACCATACAAAACAGGTGTACCATAGGACGGGGTGCAGCTAATGAGAGTTCTTTCATCAACCACTCCATCACAATCTTGATCTTTACCATCTGGTGATGTAGTGTAAGCTGTACTTCCTATATAGCAGGTAGGACAAGTTTCATCACAATCTCCTGTAAATGCACTATAACCATCACCATCACAATCCTTATAAGGCGCACAATTTCCAGGCGGAGGACCATAACCCCAAACAGTGCCCCCTCCTAATAAATCTGCTGAATCATAGCCATCTAATAAATCACTATTTAGATTAGCGATTTTTGTGGGAGAATCAACTATTATTGGAGCAGTTCCCGAAGCGACTTTTGAAATAATCTGGCCCCAGACACGAAGCTGATTTCCAACTTCTAAAGGATAAGTTGGGCTAGTTGAAGTACCAATTGCTAAATAACCAGTTTTTGTTTGCTTTGAAGAACCAGTATTTAAGGGAGGGGGAATATTGTTTGAAGGCGGATTAGCAGTGGGTGTTGTCCACCCAAAAACATAAATTGAGATAATCAATCCTAAAATTAGAAAAAGAGAAAGAGAGGTATAAAAAAATGGAGATTTGGTCATAGTTATATGTTTTTAATTTTTAAATTTAGATTCTGAATTCTTATTCATATTATATCATCTTTAAATGTCAAATTTCAAATGTCAACAAATTCTCGACTTCGTAATGTCAACAAATTCTCGACTTCGTAAGTCGTTAACGACTTACGAAGTCGAGAATTTCAGTTTAGGGTGCGCGGGAGAGGATTCGAACCTCCACAGGATAAAATCCCACTACCACCTCAAAGTAGCGCGTCTACCAGTTCCGCCACCCGCGCTTTAAAATAAATTAAGGATTTTCTTTTTCTTGTTGGGAAACTTCTTCTAATTTCTCTTCAGGTTTTTTGGTTTTTAAAGTGGTTTTAAGTTTCTTTCTTGTTTCTTTTTGAGATTTTTCCCGGATATAGTAAAGTTTGGCTCTTCTAGTTTTGGCGGCTTTTATTAACTCAACTTTTTCAATGGTAGGAGAATGAACTGGTAAAATCCATTCTACACCGACGCCTTTAATGATTCTTCTTACAGTAAAAGTGGCGCCGGGTTCGTTTCCGTGTTTTCGCGACAAAACTATTCCCTCGATTCTTTGAATTCTTTCTTTATCTTTTTCTTTTATTTTTTGATAAACCCGAAGATACATCCCGGGCTTAACATTTTCTGATTTGATTGTCTCCATAAAAATAAATTTAAAGTTTAAAACTCCTAAAAAATTTTAACATAGTTTAAGAATTTAATCAAGAAAGTTTTTCTAAAAAATCCTTAAGTTCTTTTGGTAAAGGGGATTCGATTTTGATTAGTTGGTTATTTAAAGAAATAAATTCAATTCTAAAAGCATGTAAAAACAAACGATTAAAATTTAAATTTTTCCCTTTTCTTTTACCGTATTCTCTATCACCAACAATTGGAAAGCCAATTGAGGCAAAATGAACTCTAATTTGATGAGTGCGGCCAGTTTTCGGAATAACCCTTATTAAACTAAATTCTTTAAATCTTTTTAAAACTTGATAAAAAGTTAAAGCTTCTTTTGCTTTTTGGGTTTGATTGAAAACTATTTTTCTTCTAAAAGGAGATTTTTTAGAACGGGCTAAAGGATAATTAATGAATCCAGAATCAAAAGGAAGGTTTCCCCAAACCAAAGCAAGATATTCTTTTTTCACTAATCTTTTTTGGAATTGTTCTTTTAAATGAAAAAAGGATTGATTGTTTTTGACAATAACTAAAATACCGGAGGTATCTTTATCTAAACGGTGAATTATTCCGGGGCGGAAAAAATCCTCCCCAACTTTTTTTAAAAAAGGATATTTATCAACAAGCCAAGAGGCAATTGAGGGTTGATTTAAGTTTTTTAAATTGGGGTGGGTGTTTATTCCTGAAGGTTTATCAATAATTAAATAATTCTTATCTTCATAAAGAATTTTTGGCTCTGGTTTTAAAGGTAAGGGAATTAATTCTTTTTTCTCTTTTTTTATCTTTAAAGCAATTTTTTCTTTTCCTTTTAAAAGAAAGCTGGGTTTTACTTTTTTATCGTTAATCAAAATCTCGCCGTTTTTGATAAACTCGGCAATTTGTTTTCGCGAATAGTTTAAAAGTTTTTGTTTTAAGTAAATATCTAATCTAACTGGTTTGATATTTTCTTCAACAATTATTTCTTTTTTCATTGATTAAAGAAAGGTAAATCTCTTTGAATTTTTTAAAAGTTAAATTAATGTCGTGGTTTGTAATTAGCTCTAAACTTTTTTCTCCCATTCTTTTTAAAAGTTTTTTGTCTTTTAAAAGAAGAATGATTTTTTGGGCAAATTCTTCTTTTTTAAAAGGATTTACTAAAAAGCCGTTTTCGTTGTCTTTTATTAATTCTGGCAAAGCCCCGCCATTGGAGGCAATAATTGGCAAACCAGAAGCCATTGCCTCCATAGTTACTAATGATTGGGCTTCAATATAGGAAGGAATCACAAAAATAGCAGATAATTGATAAAACTCAGGAATATCCAAATCCCCGGGAGAAATTGGTCCGATAAATTTAACATAATTTTCAATTCCCGTTTTTTTTATCTCTTTTATTAATTCTTCTTTTAAATCGCCCGTGCCTAAAAATAAAAAATTTGCCTCTACTTCTTTTAAAACTAAAGGAATAGCAGAGATGAAAGTTTCTAAATTTTTATCTTTGTCAATTCTACCGGAATAAAAAACAATTGGCCTGGAAATAAAATCTTCTAAATTATATTCTTTTAAAAATTCTAAAGAGACTCTTCCTTTTTTAAAGATATTTAAATTAATGCCGTTTGAAACAACTTCTACTGGAATTTTTACTCCCCATTTTAAAACTTCGTTTTTTATAAAATAAGAAGGGGTGATGATTTTTTGGCAATAAGTATTGTAAAAGAAGGCTAAAGATTTAGCCATTATTTTTTCGGTGAAAGATTTTAAAAACTTTGGCAAACCAAGATAGGCCAAAGGAAAGGCTAAAGAACTGTGTTGAGTGGCTAAAACTGGCACCTTATATTTTTTTGCCTCAATAGCCACTGATTGGGAAATAAAAGCCGGGTCCTGTAAATGAATAATCTCTGGCTTATATTTTTTAAAAATTTCACTAATGGGAATTTTGGCTAAAATGCTAATTGGGATTTTTCTTCTTAAAGCTTTAGGAATGGATTTTAATTTAATAACCGTATAACCTTTTGGACTTTTTTCAATTACAAAATCACCCGTTTCTGAAGCAGTGATAACAAAGGTTTCAAAATCTTTATCTTTAAAAAAATGGCTGGCTAAACGGTCAGTAACAATAGTTACTCCAGAAATATGAGGATAAAAAGCTTCTAACGAATAAAAAATTTTCATCATAAAGTGCGCGCGACAGGACTCGAACCTGTGACCTCCTCGACGTCAACGAGGCGCTCTGCCAGCTGAGCTACACGCGCTTTTTAGTGGGCGTGCCAGGGATCGAACCTGGGACCTATTGTTTATAAGACAATCGCTCTACCACTGAGCTACACGCCCACTTTTAATTTTTAATCAATTCTTCTAATTCTTCTTTTTCTAAAGTTTCTTTTTCTATCAATTTTTGGGCGATTTTTTCTAATTTGGCAAAATTATTTTTTAAAATATCTTTTGCCTCATTATAGCATTTCCTCATTATTTCCCTTACTTCTTTATCAATTTTTTGAGAAGTTTCCTCTGAATAATCTCTTTCAGAAACTATATCTTTGCCTAAAAATATCAATTCATCATTTTTCCCAAAAGTAATGGGTCCTAATTTACTCATTCCATATTTAGTAACCAATGCCCGGCTAATATCTGTTGCTTCTTTTAAATCATTGGCTGCACCAGTTGAAATCTCATTATATTTTAATTCTTCAGCTACATAACCTCCTAATAAAGCAACAATGTCTGCCAAAAATTCCGAGCGGGTTTTTAGATATTTTTCTTCTTTAGGCATTCTCATTGTATAACCGCCGGCTCTTCCTCGAGAAATAATTGAAACTTTTCTTACTTCAGCAGAACTTTCCGGCACTAAAATAGAAAGCAAAGCATGACCAGCCTCATGATAAGCGGTAATTTCTTTTTCTTTTAAAGATAAAACTCTGCTTTTTCTTTCTGGACCTAAAATTACTTTATCAATTGCTTCTAAAAACTCTATTTGGTTAATTGCTTTTTTGTTTCTTCTGGCAGCCAAAATTGCGGCTTCGTTTGCTAAATTAGCCAGGTCAGCGCCAGAAAAACCCGGTGTTCTTTCCGCAATTTCTCTTAAATTAACATCACTGCCAATTTTTTTATCGCGAATATGAATTTTTAAAATTTCTTCTCTTTCTTTTATATCAGGCAAATCTAAAACAATCCTTCTGTCAAATCTTCCAGGCCTTAAAAGGGCTGGGTCTAAAATATCGGGCCTGTTAGTGGCAGCAATAACAATTACCCGCGTGTCTCTTTCAAAACCATCCATTTCTACTAAAATTTGATTGAGAGTTTGTTCTCTTTCATCATGGCCACCACCAATGCCAGCTCCTCTTTCCCGACCAATTGCATCTATCTCATCAATAAATAGAATTGAGGGGGCGGCTTTTTTGGCAGTAGCAAAGGCGTCACGCACTCGGCCTGCCCCAACTCCTACAAATAACTCAACGAATTCTGAACCAGAAATATGAAAAAAAGGAACATTGGCTTCTCCAGCCACAGCCCGGGCAAGTAATGTTTTTCCTACGCCAGTTGGACCAACAAGCAAAACACCGCGAGGAATTTTTGCTCCTAAAATTTCAAATTTTTTAGGGCTTTTTAAAAAATCAACCACTTCTTGAAGTTCCTCTTTTGCCTCTTTTAAGCCAGCAACATCTTTAAAAGTAATTCTGTCTTTTGTCGGAGAAAAAAGCCGGATGTTTGAGCGGGAAAAAGAAAAAATTTGCGCTGCTCCCTGATTTGCTTTTCTAAAAGTAAAGGAAAAAAAGTAAAAAAGAAAAGCAATGGGAATAATTATTGGCAAAAGAATTGATAGCCAATACCCCCAACTACCTTCTTCTTGTATTTCAATCCCTATTTTTTCTAGTGTTTCTTTGGAAATTTCAAAATTTTTAGCCAATTCGGAAAAAGAGATATTTGTTTCTTTTTGAGCAATTAAAACAGTGCCATCAGCTAATTGAACTTCAATTTGTGAAGGCCGAACAATAACTTTTTCTGCCTCGCCATTTTTTATTTTCTCAATTGCTTGAGTTAAATTCACTTTTTCTCTTTTTGTTTGGTTTAAAGACAAAGAGTTAAACCCGGAAATTAACCAAGAAAAAACCAAAAAAAAGAGAAAAATTATCAAAAATGACTGAAGAAATTTTTTCATAATTTTAACTATTTAGATATTAAACTAAAATAATTTAAAAATCAACTCAAAAGCGCAGATTTATCTGCGCTTTTGAGTTTCTCTTTAATAAAATTCTTTAAGGATAAATGACCTCTAATGGTTTTTGCAGCCTTTCTAAAGCGCTATTTACTGATTCTAAAGAAGAACTAATGATTAAATACTTATCAAAGAAAGCGTAAGTTAAATCTACCTCATTTCCTTTGTAATCAAAAGTTCTGATTTCGGCGCCTAAATTATTGGCATCTTTAAAAGCTTTACCTATGCGAGTTGGCACTTTAATTAGATAAAAATTAGTCAAATCATTAAGAATCTGGAGTTTCTTTTCCCAATTTAAAAATATCGGCTTTACCATCTCTTTGTTTCCCTGGCCTATTTCTACTATTAATCCCAAACAAGGATTTATTTCTCCATAATAAGCGTAAATCAAAAACTTTTTATCTCCTAAAACATAGGGTTTTAAACTTTCTGGCATTTTTGGAATAAGAGAAAGAATAATTTCTTCATCGTTTAAAACAACTCCTTTGATTTTGGGAATTAAAATTTTAAAAGTGCCAAAAGGAGAAATTTCATCAGTTGCTGCTTTGCGAATGGCTGTTAAAACAGGACTTCCTTTTATTTCCACATTAACAATTGATTTAGTATAAGGAGAGCCTAAAGAAACATAAGGCGAAGGCGGCAAAGTAGTGGTGGTAGTTGTTGAAGTGGTGGTAGTCGTCGTAACTTCTACTACTTTTTTTGGACCAAAAATTTTAGGCCACAAAATAAAATATCCCAAGGCTGCGCCAGCAACAATTAAAACTCCGATAATAATAAAGGGCAAAAATTTCTTTTTCAGAGGAGGAGCTGAAGGAAAACCGGACATTTCCGAAGCAGGAATTTCCGGCGTTATTGCACTCCCTTCTTGAGGAGAAATATAGGAATGAGGCTCGGAAGGCGGAGTAAAACCAGAAGAAGGAGCAAAAGAAACCTCTTCCATTGGCTTTGGTGGTTGAGAAGGCATCTGTTCATTAGAAGGAGTAAAAACCGCCTCACCTTCCCCTTTTATTTTTCCTAAATCAGAATCAGAAGTCCGGATAAAAATATTTGATTGAGGCGGAGCAAATGGTTCTTCTTTATTTTCGGAAGCTGATGGCGAAAACTGATTAATTGGGGGAAAAGGTGAACCCTGATTAAAATTTTGATTTTGGGGAAAATTTTCTTCGTTCATAATAATAATTTTTAAGTTTTCTTAATTATATCACAAATTGCTTGTCAAGAAAAACATTTAAAAATTATTCTCTAAAAAATGACGGTTTTTTAAACTTTTTTCTGGTATCTTTTTCTTTTAAAACTTTTAAAGGATTTACATCTTTTAATGAAAGAGAGATTTTTCCATTTTGCTCTATTTTTTTAATTTTTAATTTTAATTCTTCGCCAGATTTTACCACATCTTCTACCTTATTTACCCTAAAAGGCGCTAATTCAGAAATATGAAGAAGACCTTCACGATGATAACCCAAATCAACAATCGCACCAAATTCTTTTATCTGGGAAATTTTTCCTTTTACTATTTCTCCTTCGCTAAACTCTCTTGTGATTTCTTTAATTTCTTCAATTGCTAATTCTGCTTTTCCTTTATCTGGAGAAGTAACAAAAACTGAACCGTCATCTTTAATGTCAATTTGAACTCCTAAATTTTGAGTAATTGATTGGATTACTTTTCCGCCTGGGCCGATTAAATCACCAATTCTTTCTGGTTTAATATTAATCATTAAAACCCTTGGAGCATAAGGAGACAAATCTTTTCTTGGTTTATTTATTACCCTATTCATTTTTTCTAAAATAAATTCACGGGCTTTTTTTGCTCTATCCAAAGCCTCGTTTAAAATAAAAGGCATTACTCCTTCAACTTTCATATCCATTTGCAAAGCAGTTATTCCTTCTTTTGTGCCGGCAACTTTAAAATCCATATCACCATAATGATCTTCTGGCCCTTGAATATCAGTTAAGATTTTATAATTTTGTTGTTTCTCATCAATAATTAAACCCATGGCAATTCCAGCAATATGACTTTTTATTGGAACACCAGCTGCCATTAATGCTAAAGAAGAAGCACAAGTTGAAGCCATTGAAGTTGAACCATTAGAAGACAAAATTTCTGAAACCACACGAATAGTATAAGGAAACTCTTCTTGAGAAGGAATAACCGGCGTTAAAGCCCTTTCGACTAAAGCGCCATGACCGATTTCTCTTCTTCCCGGACCTCTCAAAGGAGCAATTTCTCCTGAAGAATATCCGGGAAAATTGTAGTGATGAATAAATCTTTTTTCTCCTGTAATTTCCATTCCCTGAACTATTAAAGCATCCCCTGGCGCTCCCAAAGTTACCACCGAAAAAGCATGAGTTAAGCCCCTCATAAAAAGAGCCGAACCATGAAGCCTTTTCAAAATATCTATTTTTATTTCTATTGGTCGAACTTCCTCTAATTTTCTTCCATCCGGCCTTATCTCATTTTCTAAGATATTTTTATGAAGTGCTTTGTTTAATTCTTCGTGCCAAATTAAAGGAACTTGTTTTAATAAATTTTCCGGATATTGTTTTGATTTTAGATATTCATTTAATTCTTCTTCAATCTTATTTAGTTCTTCCAGTCTTTCTTTTTTTTCTTTTGAGCAAAGGGCTTTTTCTAATTTATCTTGAAGAAAGTTCTTGATTTCTAACTGAAAATTGGGATCAATTTCTTGCAAAACTATCTTCTGTTTTTCTTTACCAATTTCTTTAATTATTTTCTTTTGTTCTTCGTTTAGTTTTTCAATTTCTTTTTGCGCAATTAGTAAAGCTTCTTTAAATACTTCCTCTTTAACTTCTTTTGCCCCTCCTTCTAACATATTAATTTTATTTTCTGGACCAGAAACAACTATTTCCATTTTCAAATTTTCTCTTTGAGAATAAACTGGGTTAATCACAAACCCTGTTTCTTCTGACCAACCAAGACGAAAAGCAGAAACCGGCCCATTAAAAGGAATATCCGAGACTCCTAAAGCCAAAGAAGCAGCAACAATTCCCAAAATATCTGGGTCATTTTCTTCATCAATTGATAAACAAGTTACAACCACTTGAACATCGCGTCTCATTTTTTCCGGAAAAAGCGGTCTGATAGTTCTATCAATTAATCTTCCAGTTAAAATAGCAATTTCTGTTGGTCTTGATTCTCTTCTAATAAAACGACTGCCGTAAATTTTACCGGCAGCGTAATATTTTTCCTCATAATCAACTAACAAAGGGAAAAAATCAAGATCTAAACGGTCATTTTGCCCCATTACCACATTGGCTAAAACGCAAGTCTCTCCTAATTTTACCAAAACAGAGCCGTTTGCCTGTTCTGCTAAATTGGAAAATTCAATTTCTAAATTTTGGTTGCCAAATTTTAATTCGTATTTTTTACTAATCATTTTACTTTCTTTTTATTCTAATTATAGGAATTTTTACTCTTAAACTTGTTTCTTCTGATTTTAAAAGAAAATATTCTGGCCTTTCATCTAAATCAATAAACTCATCTGCTATTTCTTTTAAACGAGCAGAAGCAGTTCTTGAAAAAGCCATTACTTCAACATATTTTCCTTTGTTTTTTAAATATTCAACCAAGGGCACAAAATCTCCATCCCCAGAAATTAAAACAATAGTATCTAAATTTTCACCAATTCTTATGGCATCAATTGCCAAACCCACATCCCAGTCTCCTTTTTTTGTACCATCGGGATAAACTTGTAAATCTTTTCTTTTTACTTCGATACCGTTTTTTTTTAAAGCTTCAAAAAACGATTCTTCTCCTGGTTCGGCTGATTTAGCCGCATAAGCAATTGCTCTAATTAAAAACCTATCGCTAACTGCTTCTAAAAGCAAATTTTTAAAATTAACTCTTTTGTTATAGAGATTTTTTGCTGAATGGTATAAATTTTGGATATCAATAAAAATTCCGATTCTTTGGTTTTTGTGCTTTACATTCATTTTAATAAAAAAGGGGGGGTATAAAAAATTAAATTATTCAAAAATAGATTACAGACCTAATTTTTTGACAATTTTATTATAGCGACGAATTGATTCTTTTTTTAAATAAGATAAAAGCCTTCTTCTTTTAGCAACCATTCCTAACAATCCCCTGCGAGAGTGAAAATCTTTTGGATGCTTTTTTAAATGTTTTGCCAAAAGTTCAATTTGTCTGGTTAAAAGGGAAATTTGAACCTCGGGTGAACCAGTATCTTTTTCGTGAATAGCAGCTTCTTTGATAATTTTACTTTTTTCTTTTGTTTTTAGCATAAATTTAATATCTTGTTTATTATAAGTTATTTTAGTTTATCATAAATTAGCCCAAAAAGCAAATAAAAAAGCCCCCATTAGTTTTATTATTTTCGGGGGCTTATTATATCTTCCCTTTCTTTTTCATTTTATTATCCTCCTTTCATTAACTCTTTTATTTTTTCTTGTCTCTCTTTAATCTTTTCTCTGTTTTCCCTCTCATATTTTTGTTTTAGAGGTTCTAGGGTTTTTTCCAGTCTTAATTTTAAATTGGGGTCATTTTCAAAATTCTTTTCGATATCTTTTTGTTTTTGTATTAATTCTAGGTTATGCTCTCTAATTCTTTTATTAGAAGCATATCGACAAGAAATCTTTTTCAAAGCATACTCTTGAGCCTCAATTTCAGACAAGCCTTTCTCAATCAAAAATTTAGTAAAGTTTTTAATTTCGTTCTCTATGTTTGGCGAATGATTATAACGCGGACACTTTTCACATATTGAATCGCCGTCAGGAAAAGCATTTCTAAAACCTAAACAAACAGGTGGAACATAATTGGCTACAATAAGAAAATCTTTCACTGCCTTTTCTAGTTGGTTTTCAAAATTATCTTTTTTTGAAAGAATAGGAATATCTGATCCGGGGTTTTCTTTTGGCTTTGACTGGGCTTCAGCCAGTCTCTTCTTAGAAATAATCTTCATTTTTCACCTCCTTTTTTCAAAGTGCGATTCTGCCTTTTAAAAGGCAGAAGTATTATAGCAGATTAAAATGAAAAAACAAATAATAAAAAGTAAAGAGAGACCTCTTAAAAATAATTTTAAACTTCAAAATTGTAAATTGGCGGTACCTTTTGGACAAAATCCGAACCTATTTTGACCAAAATCCTGACGCTGACCCCGAAGGAGAATAAATTCCCTACGGGGCTCTGGTGCGGGATAAACTCCGCGAGGGCGAGGCAAACATCACGCAAAACACCGAAATTGTAAATTGGCGGAGGGTGTGGGATTCGAACCCACGGACCGCTTTTGGGCGGTCACGGTTTAGCAAACCGTCGCTTTAACCACTCAGCCAACCCTCCTTTCTAATTCTTTTTTATATTTTATCTTTTATTTTAAAGAAAAGCAAATTTTTTACCATTTTCTTATCATCTTCTATTCATTTTTCAATTATCCACAATTTCCCTTGACAAAAAATTTTTAGGTGATAAAATAGGAGTTGAAACTCCCGTAAAGGGAGTTTTTATAATGAATATGTCTAAAAAATATATTAATCAAGCGCCTTTCTGGCTTTTTGCTTTAAACAAAGGCTTAAAGAGTAGTTTGGTAATTTTCCTTTTAATCTTTAGTTTTGTGGGCCAATGGCCGGGAGTATTGGTTGAAGGCTCGCCAACAGTAGTTGTTGGAGAAGATTTATTCAAAACCTCTTCTAACATAGCAAAAGAAGCAAATCCTTTATTGGCTACTTTTGTAGCAATAAACAACCCTATTAATCCTCCTAAAAAAATAGAGGTTATTGTCACCGGCTATTCTTCTACTCCTGAAGAAACCGATGATACCCCTTTTATTACTGCCTCAGGAAAAGTGGTTGAAGAAGGAGTGGTGGCAGCTAATTTTTTAGAATTTGGCACAAAAGTCCGTTTTCCCGAACTCTTTGGGGATAAAATTTTTATAGTTGAAGACAGAATGCACCAAAGATTTAATGAAGGAAGAGTTGATATTTGGTTTAAAACTAAACAAGAAGCAAAAGATTTTGGCATACAAACAACTATTATGGAAATTATTGAAGAGCCAGTTTATATTATTGGCACTAATTCAGAAAATAAATCCTAAAAATCAGTTCCGTAAAATTAGACAAACCCCCTCTTTTATTTTAAAAGAGGGGGTTTTGTTTGTGCCCAGGGTGGGACTCGAACCCACAAGCTCGTAAAGAGCCAAGGATTTTAAGTCCTTTGCGTATGCCAATTCCGCCACCTGGGCGAAGAGGCCTGGGTGGGAATTGCACCCACGCATAAGAGTTTTGCAGACTCCTGCCTTACTACTTGGCTACCAGGCCTTAACAAAATATTATTAAATTTTTTTAATAAATTCAAGAATATCTCCTTCCTCTATTTCCTCTTTACAATCAACTAATAAACCACCCTCTTCATTTGTCTCAACTTCATTAACATCAATTTTATTTTTTTGAAGATTTATTAATCTTCCTTCACCAATTTTTTTCTCGTTCCTAATTAAATAAAAACGATTTTTATTTATTACCTTCCCCTCTATCACTTTTCCGCCAATTAATTGATTACCTTTAATAGGGTTAAATATCTTTAAAACCTCTAATTTACCTATAATTTCTTCAGTCGGTTTTTGAATAAAACGGTTTTCAATTACTTCTTCAATCTTTTTTTCTAAATCATAAATAATTTCTCCTTCAATAATAATTAAATTTGGATTATTGATTAAAAAATTTGCAATTTCTGGCTTTCTTTTTGTTTTAAAGCCAATAATTAGAGTTCCTTTAATATTGGCTAATTTTAAATCGCCTTCGGAAATATCACCAGTTTCATTTATTATCAGATTAAAAGCCCAGTTTCTTTTTAAGCCAATTTTATTAATTGTTTCTTCCAAGGCTTCACCAGAACTAATAACATCAGTTTTAATTATTAAAGGAATGCAAACAGAAGAATTAATATCACCCAAAATTCTATTTCTTTCTTTTTTCCTTTCTGTTGCTGTCTCTTTCAAATTTTCTCCCTCTCTTCCGCTTATAAAAATTGCTCCGACGGGCGGCGGATTTTCAAAACCAATAATTCTTACCGGCGAAGAAAAAGTTGCTTCCTTAATTGCTTCACCTAAAAAATTCTCTATTATTTTTGCTTTGCCACAAACTCCTCCAGCATAAATTTCATCTTTTAATTTTAAAGTGCCATCAGTAAGAATAACAGTGGCAGTCGGTCCTCTTTTAGAATCTAAAAAAGATTCGATTATTACTCCCTGACCATAATTTAAAGGATTGCCTTTTAAATTCTCCATCTCTGCCATTAAAATTATTAAATCCAAAAGTTCATCAATGCCTTTGCCAGTTTTTGAAGAAACTTCTACCCAAGAAACATCTCCGCCCCAACCTTCTAAAAATACACCTTGTTCTAATAATTCCTTTTTAACTCTATCTGGCTCTACGTTTTCTTTGTCTATTTTTGTTAAAACCACAATAAAAGGAATTTTTGCTTCTTTAATATGTTTTAATGATTCGATAGTTTGAGGTTTAACTCCTTCATCGGCTGCTACTACTAAAAGAGCAATGTCAGCGGCTTTTGCTCCGCGAGAACGAATTTTTTTAAATGCTTCGTGCCCAGGGGTATCAATAAAGGTAATTTTTTTATTTTTATATTCAATTTCATAAGCGCCAATATGCTGAGTAATTCCTCCAGCTTCTTTTTCGGCCACTTTTGTTTTTCTTATATAATCCAAAAGGGTGGTTTTTCCATGATCAACATGACCTAAAACAACCACAATTGGTGGCCGAAAAATTAAATTTTCTTTTTGTTTTCCATTATGTTCCATAAATAAGCACTCACTTTACAAATTTTAATTATAAAAATCTCATCCTTAATTTATAATTCATCCAAATTCTAAATTCCAAATTCCGAATTCTATTTCAAGAGCGGAGGGTAGAGGACTCGAACCTCTAAGGGCTTTCGCCCACCGGTTTTCAAGACCGGCGCATTGCCAATTCTGCCAACCCTCCAAAAGAAAAAATTTAAAAAAATTCAATTTTAAATTATATAACAAATCTTTAATAAAAGCAATAATAAAAGAGGCTTTAACGCCTCTTTTTTAATGAAACTCCATCATTTCTTGATAATTCAATAAGAAATTCTCTCAAACTTTTAATACCTTTTAAGGTGTACAATTAGTTATTGGCGTACAGTTTGGTTTATCACAGCCACAAATATTACAACTTACTTCACAGAGAAAATTATTAGAGCCGCAATATTTAAAAGTAGTAACTAGACCGCATTCAGAAGAAGTATTTATTTGTGCTTTTTCTTGTTTAAAGGAAGGAGTTGTTAAAGAAAAAAGAAAAAATAAAATAAAACCTAATATCATCCCCCCTCCAAATAATAGTATTTGTTTTGTCATAATTATTTATGATTTAAAAAATTTAAATAATATTAATTTGAAACACAAGCTCCGTTTTGGCATTTACCAGAGGAACAAAGACTTGTACAACTATCATCTGTTGTATAGTTTACAGAATAACCTTTCTTTACTGGATCATCAGCACAAGTAACTCCTTTTTCTACATCAGAAGCAGGAATTATCCAATAAGCAGACTTGCAAGGATAAGTATTACTACATCTCCCGCAATTTTTTGGTTGACTAGCTGAAACACAAGCTCCGTTTTGGCAGGTATAGCCTGTACCACATCCACCACAACTGTCTTTAATAAATTCTTGTCTTTCATTATAAAAATCATCATCGCAACCACCACTCCTATCATACCATCTGACATAAGTGCAAGGTTTTAACGTACTACATCTTTCACACCATTGACCAGTAGTGCTTTTCTTTATACAACATACTTTTCCTCCAGTACAATCTAATGTACCCCTTGAAGTGCCTGACTCACAATCAGAAGAAAATTGGCAAGAATAACCAGCATAATCTGAACATTTTTCACTAGAAGTTTTCATTTTGCAGCATACATAATGTGCTCCACAATCTAGTTGTCCTTTATTAGTACCGGGCTCGCAGCTTTCACCGCTACTCCCCATTACACACTCATATCCCAAAGATTTATAATCTGAACATTTTTCAGTTGGGGCAGCAGGGGGTATAGAAGGACAAGGGCAATCTAAATTATTATCACATTCATGAGAAACCCGGTCTTTATCTTCTGGGCATACCCAAACAGTTTGTACTTTCTTACACACCCCATTATTAACATTAACAGGTGGGGTAGAAGCTGCTAAAAAGATCTGACGTAGATAGGCTAAAATTGTTTTAAAACCAAAGGCGGTTGTTGGACAATTGCTATAATCACAATAAGTTTGGTCAACTGCTATTTTTTGTTTATTATCTTTACATTCAGTTGAAGTTGGTCCAGGCGGTCCATATTTTTGAGTGCAAAAATTTACTAGTTCTTGGCCAGATAATCCTTCACAATTATCGTTTTTAGTAGAATCAGTAGTGGCAACACAAGTCCAAGTATAATTATATACACCCCCAATGCTATAAGATATAATTTGGCATTTAGTATATTGGGTTGGGGAAGTAGTTTTCTTTTTACAACATACTTTATTTTGATCCTCACACTCTTTAACACCGGCTTTTATTAATGTTTCCTCACAATCGGAGCGGGAATAACAACTAAAATCAGTGCCATAACTAGAGCATTTTGTCTCTGTCGGTGGAGTGCATACTTTATTAATTACTCCGTCACTACAGGAAGCATCGCTTTGAGGGCAAGGTTTTTCTTTGGAAACCTTTTCTTCATAATATTGTTTACATCTATACTCGCCTTGTTGATTTTTTTCACATTTATACCACCAACAACTTTTAGAACAATCAGGACATGATGCTTCACTTCCTGGTCGGCATTCTATTTTTTCTCCAATATTTCCTCCACCATCTTTTTCGGTCGCGCAAATCTTTTGAAAATCTTTACAACCGCAATATGTTTTTTCTCCTTCGGTTGAACTAACACATTTGCCATCTTTACAAATTCCATTTACTAAAAGTTTTGAACAATCAATTGTTTGGTAACCACATTGGCAATTACCTTTATCTACTAAAGTTGCTTCAATTAATATTTTAGGACCGTCACACCTATCTTTCCAAATATAATCAGATGGTTTTTTAATAGGTCCATTTCGACATTCACCATAGGTAAAGGGGTTGCCTAAATCGCTATCTCCTATACAATCAGAATCAGAGGCAGTGCATTTACAATAAAGACTACAGCGACTGCCAGCAGGGCAATCACTATCATCGTCACATTCTGCGCCACATTTTCCTTTAACACATTTATAATCCCAGTCAGTCATATAAATACCCCAAGCAGTACAAGTATTTATTTTCAAAGGGCCAGTATAATACCAAGTTGGTCTATAAGGGCCGTCTAGTTGTTGTCCTCTACATTCATAAACCCACGTACAAGATGGTATCTTACTGCATTCTTCTTGGGTTTTTGCTTCTTCACAATTCTCTCTAAAACCTTTATCAGTATATTGGCAATTTCCATAATAGCATCTTGCTTCACAGGTTTTAGGATCATCACAATTCTGTCTTGCCCAATCATTTCCCCAATAAGAACCAGTAGTGCAGGAAATTGGATTCACTACTTCAAATGATTCATCACATTCAGCTCCGCATTTTCCTTTAACTATTTTACCTACACAAGGTTCATTAATTTTGATACATTTTCCGCCGGGATAACCCGTATACATGCTATGAGCTGTTTGAGCATTCCCCCTATCACCAAAATCTCCTGAAACAGCCGAAGGCTGAACACATTCCGGGCACCATTTACAACCTAATTTTTGTTCACATTCAAATTCAGGTTGCGAACCAGTATAATTTCCCAATGAACAATCAACAGTTTTTAGCCAATCATCTGAAGGTTGTTTTCCTTTGCAGCCGCCTTCTTGTTTTTGAATAGCTTTTGCTTTTTCTAACTCACAATCGCTAAGAGTTAATGTTCCGTTTGTTTGGTCTTTTATACATTCGCATTTATTTAAATCAAATTTATATTTTTCAACTAATTTACAATCATTATCGTTACTACATTCATTTTTTAAACTATCACAAGGTTCATAAGTAGAAACTTTTTCTTCTTTACACTTCCCCTCAGGGGTATTTTTATTTTCGCATTTTTTAACTATACAGGTATGTTTTACTGTGCCATAATTAATGCAGCCATAAAGTTTACAATTTGTGCTTGCTGGGCAATTTTCTGTCTTTTTAACATATTTAGTTACCGTAGCACACTCATATTTTTGTTCTGATGGAATGACTAAAATACAATCATCAAAAACACATTTTTTATAATCGCTTGAACATTGCTTGTCATCTAAACATTCGTCTGTTGGACAATTTTGGGGTTTCTTTACGTAGCCAACAAAGCTTGGGACACATCCTCTTTCTGTGCATTTCTTTGGTTCACAAACTTTAAATTTACTTTGTGAGGTGTTTAAAATGCCTTTATTATATTCATCCCAAAAATCAGAATCATTTAAATAATTACCTGTATAATCATTATCAGATTGGCACATATCAGCAGGGCAATTTTGATTTCCATAAACATAAGTAAAATACTTTACACAACAATAAGGTTTGCTTCCGCAATAAGCAGGATCTTTTGACCAAACCTTATAAACGCATTGTTTAGCACCTCCTCCTAAAGAAGTAGAACCACCTCCTCCTTGAGGAGTATAAGTTGAACTCGTTTGCGTACCGTCAGTTCCTGCCCCACCACTAATCCCCTGAGGTTTTATAGTTCTATTTTGATATTCCCAAATTTCGCATAATTTATTTCTTGTTGCTTCATCAATAATTCCATTATTTGTTAAACCATACACTTTTTGAAATCTGCGAAGTAACCCCTCAGTCCCATAGCCAAAAACTCCACTTATTTTATAATTAGTTTTCCAGCCAATATTTGGTATTTTAGAAAAAATAGTTTGAAGGGCTTTTACTTCATTTACAATAGCGGGGTCGTTTTTTAAATCATTATAAGCCTTACGGGATAAACCAAGTGTTTGAATAGGACACTCAGCCATCACTGCTTTTGGTTCAAGAAAATAACCAAGAACAAAAATTAAAAAAATAGCTAAGAGAAATGAATAAATAGAATTTTTCATATTTTTAACCTTTATTTTTAACCAATTTTATTATATCACAAATTAATTTTGTCAAGCAATAAAAATAAGTAAAGAAAAATAATTGATAGAGGGGACTTTTTGTAGTAAAATAAATAATGCCAATTCCGATAATAAACTAAATTTTAAGATTTAGCATTTAAAAGTTTACATTAAGGATGTTTTTTCGCCCTCGTAGCTCAATTGGAAGAGCGTGTGGCTTCGGACCACAAGGTTAGGGGTTCGAGTCCTCTCGAGGGCACTCTGCCTCCGTAGCTCAACTGGGAGAGCAGCGGCCTCTTAAGCCGTTGGTTGCGCGTTCGAATCGCGCCGGAGGCACAATAAAATGTCAAACAAAATATCAAAATTCACAAAACAAAAGCCAAACTTATCTCTAAGTCTTCCTTTAGAAGTTCTTTTTTGTTTGACTGAACTTGAAAAAAATAATTTCCAATCTTATTTAGTTGGCGGTTGCGTGAGAGATATCCTTTTAAAAAGAAAACCAAAAGATTGGGATATTGCCACTAATGCTAATCCTTTTGAAATTCAAAAATTATTTCCTCAGAGTATTTATGAAAATCAATTTGGCACAGTGGCAGTGAAAACTAACTCTTTGGATGAAACATTAAAAGTAATTGAAATTACCACTTTTAGAAAAGAAGGGAAATATACGGATAAAAGACATCCAGATGAGATTAAATTTTCCAAAACAATAGAGGAAGATTTATCAAGAAGGGATTTCACTATAAATGCCATGGCGATGGAAGTCAAAATTCAAAATTCAAAAGGCAAAGTTATTGACCCGTTTAGGGGGCAATTGGACTTAAAAAATAAACTTGTGAGAGCAGTAGGCAATCCCCAAGCACGCTTTCAAGAAGATGCTTTAAGATTAATAAGGGCAATTCGTTTTGCTTGTGAACTAAACTTTGAAATTGAAAAAGAAACCTTAAAGGCAATTCAAAAAAATAGTCAACTTATAAAATTTATTGCTCCGGAAAGAATTAAAGATGAATTAATAAAAATTATTCAAACTTCTAATGCTTTAAAAGGGATTCTTCTTTTAAAAGAAACTGGGCTTTTAAGTTTTATTATTCCCGAATTAGGACAAAGTATTGGCGTTAGCCAAAACAAGCACCATATCTATGATGTTTTTACTCATTTAGTTAATTCTTTAGATTATGCGGCAAAAAAAGACTATTCCTTAGAAGTAAGATTAGCCAGTCTTTTTCATGATATTGGAAAACCAAAAACAAAAAGAGGAAAAGGAATAAATGCCACTTTTTATAATCATGAAATAGTTTCCACTAAAATAACTGAAAAAATTTTAAAAAGACTAAGGTTTTCTAATGAGTTAATTGAGAAAGTTTTAAAATTAGTTCGTTATCATGGATTTGTTTATGATCCAGAAATTACCACTGATTCTTCTGTACGTCGGCTATTAATAAAAGTAGGAAAAGAAAATATCAAAGAGCTAGCACAAGTAAGAGAGGCAGATCGGATTGGCTCTGGATGTCCAAAAGCAGTTCCCTTTAGGCTGCGTCATTTTCTTTTTAGAGTAGAAAAAATTTTAAAAGAAACTTCAGGCGAGCAGCCTTCTTTAAAAATGTTAAAATTAAATGGTAATGATATTTTAAAAATTTTAAATATCAATCCTGGGCCAAAAGTAGGAATGATTTTAAACATTTTATTGGAAGATGTTTTGGATGAACCGCAAAGAAATAATAAAAATTGGTTAGAAAAAAGAGTAAAAGATTTAGGAAAACTTTCTCTTGAAAAATTAAAACAATTAAGCGAGAAAGCAAAAGAAAAATACAAGAATCTTTTGGAAGAAGAAGAGAAAAAAATAAAAAGAAAATATAAGGTCTAAAAATTCGGGCTGTGGCGCAGTGGCTAGCGCGCATCGTTCGGGACGATGAGGCCGTGGGTTCAAATCCCACCAGCCCGACTTTTTTCTAGTTTATTGTGTATTTGATTCTTTCTTAAAAAAGAGTTAAAATAATTTAGAGATCTTTACTGAGATCTTTTTTAAATAAGCGGGTATAGTATAGTGGTAGTACGGAACCCTTCCAAGGTTCAAGCACGGGTTCGAGTCCCGTTACCCGCTCAGTTGTTTTCAATATTTTTAATGATCGAGAATATTGCCCTACCTTTTAAAAATTTAGAAAAAGAATTCTTTAAAAAAGAAGAAATTTTAGAAATTTTAAAGCAAACTAATAAAAAAGAAAATGATGAAGAAAGTTTAGTAATTCTTCAAAAAATAGAAAATGATTTAAAAAATTTAGAGGAAATTAATATTCCTATCAAAAATTTTTTTGAGATTGTTCTTAGTCAAACCCAAAAAGATATTAAAACAAAAGAACCAGAAATTAGTCCCCCACAAACAAAAGAGGTTCTTGAGCCTTTAAAAAACGCTATTTTTGAAGCCAGCCAATATATTCTCTTAAAAATCGCCAGCGGAACGCTTGATAATTCAATAAAAAAAGAAACTATCTACCAAGCAAAAGAAGATGTTTTGATTTTAATGGAGACCTTTAAAAAACTTGTTAGTCAAGAATTAACTTTAAGTAAAATTCCTCCAGAAATTACTTCTAATCACTATAAATTTTATTTTTTAGAAAAAAATACAGAAAATAAAAAATTCAAACAAAAAGACCAACAAGAACCGATTGTTTTAATTGTTCAACCTTTTGAAAGTTTAGATCCTTATAACCCTTCCCAAGCAAAAATTAATTGTAAAATTTCTCAGGAAAAAGATATTTCTTTAAGATTAGACAGAAATGAAAAAGGTTTTTATGTTGACATTTCTTCAAAAAATATAGATTCAGTTACTAACCTTGTAGATAAAAAAATTAAAGAAGAAGTAAATACCAAAAGTGAATTAGGAAAAATTTTAAAATTTTTGGCTGAAAAATCACCCAAAACCCATCATTTTCAAATAGAAAAAATTCCTCTAGAATTTTATCAAAAAAGCCGGAAGGCATTTGCTTTCTTATCCCTAAATTTTTTAAAATTATTAAATAGAAAATACGAACTTCAAAAAAAGTTTTCCAAACAAAACTTTAAAAAATTCCAACAAGAAAAACTTAATGAAATCTATGAATAAAAAAATAATTTTTTCTGGCACAAGACCAACAGGTCCTTTACATTTAGGTAATTATCTCGGCGGAATTAAAGGTTATTTAGAATTACAAGAAAATCCAAATTTTGATTGTATTTATTCGGTAGTGGATTTACATGGTATAACTTCTCCTTATAATCCAAAAAATTATCAAGATCAAGTTTGGGAATTAGTTTTAGAATATCTTGCTTGCGGCTTAAATCCAGAAAAAGCCCATTTAACTATTCAATCCCATATTCCCCAGCATCTTGAACTTTCTTATTATTTCTCAACAATTTATCCGGTCTCAAGATTAGCACAGCTCCCTACTTATAAAGATAAAAAGAAAGAACAACCAAAATATATCAATCTTGGCCTTCTCTATTATCCAGTTTTAATGGCCGCCGATATTTTAATTTATAAAGGAGAATTAGTCCCGGTTGGTAAAGACCAATTACCTCATTTAGAAGTCACGAGAGAAATCTCAAGAATTTTCAATCAAAAATTTGGCCAAACTTTTCCTGAACCTCAGGCTTATCTTACCAAGGGGGCTTATGTTCCTTCTCTAACTGGATATGGTAAAATGTCTAAAACTGAACCAAAAAGTTATATTAGTTTAATAGATGATTTAGATACTATCAAAAATAAACTTTTTAAAGTACCAACTGATATTGGAAAAGGCAAAACTTTGCCAAAAGAAGGTGGTGTTTATACTCTTTTAACTCTAGTAGAATTATTTGAAGGTCTAGAAAAAAGAAAAGAATATGAAAAGCAATATCTAAAAACAGGAATAAAATATCATTCTCTAAAAATTGAGTTAGCCAAAGCAATCTATCAAGTTTTAAAACCTATTCAAGAAAAAAGAGAATATTTTAAAGCAAAACTAAAATTAGTAAAAGAAATTCTTTTAGAGGGAGAAAAATATGCTCAAAAAATAGCCCAAAAAACCTTAGAGGAAGTAAAAGAAAAAATGGGAATACTTTAATTTTTAAACTCTAAATTATTAAATTATATGGAGGACATAGAAATTGATTTAGAAAACAACCAAAAAGAACTTACTGAAGTTATTCAAGTAGAAAATTTAAAAAAGAATTATAATAGCTTTACTGCCTTAAAAGGAATTTCTTTTACGGTTAAAAAAGGAGAAATTTTTGGTTTTTTGGGGCCAAATGGCGCTGGGAAAACTACCACCATCAATATTTTGTCAACTTTGATTTTACCAACAAGCGGGGTAGTTTTTGTCAATGGCTTTAATGTTTCAACAAGGCCTGATATGGTCAGACGCTCAATTGGTTTGGTTTTTCAGGAAACAACTTTAGATACTCATTTAACAGCAGAAGAAAATCTTTATCTTCATGCTTATCTTTATGGAGTAAGAAAAAAAGAATTCAGCCAAAGGAAAAGAGAGGTCTTAAAACTCTGCGAATTATGGGATAAAAGAAAATGGCGGGTAGAAAATTTTTCCGGAGGAATGAAAAGGAGGTTAGAAATTGCTCGGGCTTTAATCCACTGGCCGAAAATTCTTTTTTTAGACGAACCAACTGTCGGTTTAGACCCGCAAACAAGAACTAAAATCTGGGATTATATTTTTACTACCAGAAAACAAAAAGATACGACAGTTTTTTTAACCACTCAGTATTTAAATGAGGCGGAAAATTGCAACCGGATTGCTATTTTAGATCATGGAGAAATAGTTGCTTTAGATACTCCGGAAAATCTTAAAAAAATGGTCGGAGGAGATATTATTACTCTTAAAACTTTAGATAATGATTTAGCAGAAAAGGAATTTAAAGAAAAATTTCCTCAATATAAATTAAGGAGACTAGGAAAAGAATTAAAAATTGAAGTCGAGAATGGCGATGAGTTTTTGCCGACTTTGGTGAAAACAATCACTCCAAAAATTATTTCTGTAGAATTGCGCCGGCCAACTTTAGAAGATGTTTTTTTAGAAGTTACCGGAAGAAAAATTCGTGAAGAAGAAGAATTCGAAGAACAGGAAGAACCTTTTAACTTAGCTAGTCTCTTTTCTTTATTTAATAATCATAAAAAGAAAAAAGAGAATATTTAAAATGAATCATTTTTCACCCTTAAAACATTATCCTTTA
The DNA here is from genome assembly GCA_049969555.1 of Minisyncoccia bacterium. GTDB lineage: Bacteria > Patescibacteriota > Minisyncoccia > UBA6257 > UBA6257 > DAOOKJ01. The sequence continues at coordinate 16,450 of JBMFOQ010000003.1, read as the reverse complement.
AGCGTCAGATTAAGATCTTTATATATTATTTGGTATCGAGAAATTTTAATTTATTGGCGCAACCGTATTAAAGTTTTTACTTCAATTTTCTTACCTCTCCTTTTAATTATTTTTTTTGGCACAGGTTTTAAAACCCTTTTTCCAACAACAATTCTTCCTTATGATTTTAGCCAATTCTTCTATCCGGGAATTATTGCTTTAGGTACAGCTGTAATGGCAATGAGCTCTACTTTATCAATTGTTTGGGACAGGGAATTTGGTTTTTTAAGAGAAATTTTGGTTTCGCCTGTTCCCCGTTCAAATATTGTTTTGGGAAAAATATTAGGCGCAACAACAGTGGCTCTAATTCAGGGAACGCTTCTCATCTTGGCTGCCCCTTATTTATCTTTAGAATTAAGATTTATTGATTTTCTTCAAACAATAATTTTTCTTTTTATTTTTAATAGCGGGGTTGCTGCTTTGGGAGTCTTTTTTGCCGCCGGTATTAAAAAAACCGAGAGCTTTTCAATTCTTCTCCAAATAATCATTGCTCCAATGTCTTTTCTTTCTGGCGCCTTTTTCCCTTTAAATAATTTGCCTTTGTGGATAAAAAATCTCGCTAATTTTAATCCCTTTTCCTATGGCGCCGATGGCTTACGTTGGATTATTTTATCCCCTTCTTTAACAAAAGAACAAATTTTACTTTTTACTCTTCACGATTTAAAAAGCGCCATTCTTTTTCTTATAATCTTTGACCTTATCGTTTTCTTTTTGGCTATTAAACGCTTTAAGAGATAGGCAAAACTCAAAATTTTTGCTATAATATAAGAAATTGAATTTTTATTTTTTTATTTTTTTATTTTTTTTATTTTTATATTTTTATATTTTTATTTTATATTTTTAATTTTTATGATTATTACTTGGTTAGGTCATTCTTATTTTAAAATCGAAACAAAAAACAAAGTTATTGCCATTGATCCTTATAGCGAGGAATCTACTGGCTTAAAACCCCCCCGTTTCAAAGCAGATATTTTGTTAATTAGCCATAACCACGAGGATCATAATAATAAAAAAGCAATTTTGGGAGAACCTTTTATTTTAGAAGGTTTAGGTGAAGTTGAAATTGAAGGAATTTTTATTGAAGGTCTTTTAAGTTTCCATGATAGCACTTCAGGAAAGTATCGCGGATTGAATACTCTTTTTAATATTTACGCCGAAGATTTAAAAATTTGCTTTTTGGGAGATTTAGGAGAAAAAAATCTCAAAGAAGACTCGTTAGAAAAAGTTTCTAATCCTGATATTCTTTTAATCCCTGTTGGTGGAAACTACACCATCGATGCTGAAGAAGCTGTTAGTTTGACAAATCAAATTGATCCTAAAATAGTTATCCCCATGCATTATAAAATTCCTTCATTAAAAATAAAATTAGATACTGAAGAAAAATTTGTTAAAGCTTTTTCTAAAAAACCGGAAATTTTAGATAAATTAGTAATTAGAAAAACTCAACTTCCCCAAGAAACGAAAATTATTATCTTAAAACCTCAAAACAAATAAAATGGAAAATCTCAAAAACGAAAATTATAAAGCAAGAGATATTGGCGAAGAATTAAAAGAAGCGTATTTGGATTATGCAATGTCAGTGATTATTTCCCGCGCCTTACCTGATATTCGCGACGGATTAAAGCCAGTTCAGAGAAGAATTCTTTACGCGATGTATGAAGATGGTTTGAAATCAACTGCCAAATTTAGAAAATCAGCGACCGTTGTTGGCTCTACTTTAGGCCGTTATCATCCTCATGGCGATATTGCTGTTTATGACGCTTTAGTAAGAATGGCACAAGATTTTACTTTAAGATATCCTTTGATTATTGGGCAGGGAAATTTTGGTTCAATTGACGGCGATCCGCCAGCAGCCATGCGCTATAGCGAAGTCAAACTCTCACCTTTAGCTGAAGAAATGTTAGAAGACATTGAAAAAGAAACTGTTGATTTTATGGCAAACTACGACGGAACAAGAGAAGAACCAAAATATCTACCAGCAAAACTGCCTCAGTTAATTTTAAACGGCGCAATGGGAATCGCTGTTGGCATGGCAACTAATATCCCACCTCATAACCTAACAGAGGTTTGTTTAGCAATTAATTATTTAATTGACAATCCAAAAGCAACTTCTCAGGAATTAATGCAATTTATTAAAGGGCCGGATTTTCCCACTGGTGGCATTATTTTTGACAAAGAAAAACTAAAAGAAATTTATTCCACTGGAAAAGGAATCTTTTTATGCCGAGCAAAAGCAGAAATTGAAGAAGGCACCAAAAATAAAAGAATTGTTATTTCTGAAATCCCCTATTTTTCCAATAAAGCAAATATCATTAGCCAAATCGCCAAATTAGTTGAAGAAAAAAAAGTTGAAGGAATAAAAGATTTAAGAGATGAATCTGATAAAGAAGGTTTAAGAGTGGTAATTGAACTTAAAAACGAGGCTAATCCTCATCGTTTATTAAATCAGCTATATAAATATACTGAACTGGAAAAAAATTTCTATGTTAATATTTTGGCTTTGGTAGAAAATGGATTACAGCCCCAAGTATTATCCTTAAAAGATTTACTTTTGGAGTATATCAATCACCGGAAAAATATAGTTTATCGCCGAACTCAATTCCTTTTAAAAAAGGCGGAAGAAAGGGCACATATTTTAGAAGGTTTAAGCAAGGCTTTAAATCATATTGACGAAATTATTCAATTAATTAAAAAATCCGAAAGCCGGGAAGAAGCTTTTAATAAATTAAAGACCAAATATAAATTCAGCGAAATTCAGGCAAATGCTATCTTAGATATGAAGCTCTCTAATTTAGCAAGGCTTGAAAGAGAAAAAATTAATGCGGAATTAAAAGAAAAATTAAATCTTATAAAAGATTATCAACTGATTTTAAAAGAACCAAAAAGAATTTTAAACATTATCAAAGAAGAAACAAACTATTTAAAAGATAAATATGGCGACAAAAGAAGAACAGAGATTCAAGCCAATCTGCCAGAATCAATTTCTGAAGAAGATTTAATTCTTGACCAACCAGCACTTATTACTTTATCAGCCAAAGGATATATTAAAAGAATTGACCCAAACACTATCAAAGACCAAAAAAGAGGGGGAAAAGGAGTAATTGTTTACGAACCTAAAAACAATGAAGATATTTTAACCCACCTTCTCTTTTGTTCTACTAAAGATGATTTGCTTTTCTTTACTGATTTTGGAAGATTATTTAAACTAAAAGCATTTGAAATCAATGAGACTTCAAGAACTGCCAGCGGTAAATCAATTCAAAACTATCTGAGTTTAAACAATAATGAAAAAGTCGTTGCTTTATTAAATGTTTCTTCTTTTTTTAAAAACAAAGATTTTAAATATTTAATACTTGCCACTAAAAACGGCTTAATAAAGAAAACTCCTCTAAGCGAATATCAAAATATCAGAAAAAATGGTATTTTAACTATTAAATTAGCAAATAATGATACTTTAATTGGCGCTCAATTAACCACTGGCAATGACGAACTGATTTTAATTACCGAAAATGGGATGTCAATTCGATTTAAAGAAAGCGAAGTAAGAGCAATGGGCAGAGGAGCAACTGGCGTTTGCGGAATCAAACTTGAAAAAGACGATAGAGTTATTGCTTTAATAAGATCTGATAATGATTTAAAATCGCAAATTTTAACGGTTAGCGAAAAAGGGTTTGGTAAAAAAACACCTTTAAAAGAATATCGTAATCAAAAAAGAGGCGGAAAAGGGGTAAAAACCTACAAAATTACTCAAAAAACCGGTAAACTAATTAAAGCTTCCTTAATAAAAGAGGAAGAATACCTAATAGCGATTTCTGCTTTAGGACAAACAGTTAAAATTAGTTTAGAAAGTATTCCTACCTTAAATCGCCTAACTCAAGGAATAAGAATTATGAGAGTTCAAGAAGATGATAAACTAACCAGTATTACCTTATTTTAAAAATTTGTTATAATTAAAGAAGGAGGTTGTTTAAATTTTTTTAACGATTATTATGGCGGCATTTTTAAATCCTGAAGCAATTGTTAAACTTTTACCTTTAAAAGAAGAAATGACCGTCGCTGATTTTGGCTGCGGCGCCGGATATTTTTCTTTAGCAATTGCAAAAGCAATCAAACCCTCTGGCAGAGTAATTGCTTTAGACATCTGGAAACCTTCACTTGAAGCTTTAGAATTTCGCTCAAAATTAGAGGGTCTATTTAATATTATTGAAACCAAATGGGTAAATTTAGAAGAAGAAAAAGGCAGTGGCTTGCCTAATAATTCCTGCGATTTGGTTTTAATTTCCAATATTTTGTTTGAAATTGAAAAAAAAGATATAATAATAGAAGAGGCGAAAAGAATTTTAAAACCCGAAGGATTTTTAGTTTTAATTGAATGGCATCCGGAAAAACTACCTAATCGGGAAGCTCTGTTTCCAATAAAAAAAGAAGAGGCGCTGGAATTATTAGAAAAACATGGTTTTAAACTTGAAAGAGAGCTATTTTTGGGAATTACTCATTATGGATTTTTATTTAAATTACCAGAAAAATAAAATTAAAAAATAGAAATAAAAAAATAAAAATTATGGCTCTCACTCACCAACAAAAAAAAATTATTTCCCTTGTCGCGGGAATATTAATTTTTATTGTTCTTGTTGCTTTTTTTAGAAAAAGACCACCTAAATATGTCAGTTTAGAAATGTGGGGAATTTACGATGAACCGGAAATATGGGATCAAATTATTTATCAATTTAATAAATATTATCCTCATATCCAAATTAATTATACTCTCAAAGATAATCAATCTTATCATAATGACTTGCTTCAAGCCTTTGCCGAAAACAAATCGCCAGATATTTTTATGGTTTTAGGCGAATGGTTGCCAAAATATCAAAATAAAATAAACCCTTTAAATCTTAAAACAGAGAAACAGTTAAATCTAAAATATCTTCAGGATAATTACCCAGAAATAGTAGTAAATGAATTAATAAAAAACAACCAACTGCGAGGGATTCCTTTGTCAGTTGATACTTTGGCTCTTTACTATAACAAAGATATCTTTAATTATTTTAACATTGCTTTACCGCCTAAAACTTGGGAAGAAATTATTGAATTAATTCCCACTTTACGCCAAATTGATGTCAATGGAAATTTAAATAGAGGTGCTATTGCTTTAGGTACTTCAAATAATGTAAATTGGGCAAGTGATATTTTTGCTACTCTAATAATGCAAAATGACGGCTCAATAATAGATCCTAATTATTTATTTTTTGATTTAAATAAAAATAACTCGGGAGTTAAAGCTCTCCAATTCTATACTCAATTTGCTGATTTTAAAAACAAAAATTACACTTGGAACGAAAATAAAATCAACTCAATTCTTTCCTTTGCCAGAGCCAAAACAGCAATGGTAATTGGTTATGAAAGAGCTTATAATTATATTAAACAGCAAAATCCCCAACTAAATTTTGGCATTACCACTTTCCCCCAATTTAAAAACAACCCTCTTAATATATCCTATGCCTCAACTATAAATCTAATTGTCAATAATCGAAGTCGTTCTGATAAAAAACAAGCAGCTTGGCTTTTCTTGAAATTTTTACTTAATCCCCAAATAAGCGAAAAATATTACTTATTATCCGGCCATCCGCCAGCAAGACGAGATTTAATCGCTAAATATCTAAATGATCCAGTCCGCGGCGTTTTCATTAGCCAAATTTTATCAAGCCGTTCTTTTTATCAATTTGATTTCGAAAAAATAAAGGATATTTTTGGGGAAATGATTTCTTTAGTAAACAAGAAAAAGGCTAATTATTGGGACGCCGTTGATTCAGCAGAACAAAAACTTAATTTTCTATGGAAACAATCTTTAAAACAATAACAATTTTCAGCCTCTTTCTATTTTTAAATCCTTTTTTTTCTCAAGCCGCGGGTTTAGTTCCTTGTGGCGGACCAGAAGAACCAGAATGTACAATCTGCGATCTTTTAGTTTTGCTACAAAACATTATTGAATTTGTTATAAGAGCTGCTTTTATAATCTGTATTGTGCTAATAATTTATGGAGGTTTTCGTTGGCTTTTATCTTTTGGAAATAAAGACAATATCGCTATTGGACAAAAAACAATTTTTAATGCTTTAGTTGGATTATTAATCGTTTTAGCCGCTTGGTTAATTATTCATACTATCTTTTGGTTACTCTCACCCAAAATTGAAGGAATTGATAATTTAAAAAGTACTTGGTTTAAATTAGAGTGTTATCCAGATCACGGTAGTGGTGGTTCTCCTAAATCCTACGTTCATTAGCTTTCGAAAATAAAAATTTAACATAAAAATTTGATAAAAGTAACAGCAATTTTTCTTATATCTTTTAAAATTCAAAATTTAATCTTATGAAAACTAAATTTACTTATTCTTTTGCCTTTTTTTTGTTAACAATCCTCTTTTTGGAAATAATTTTTAATTATAAAGTAATTTATGCTGCAACTAAAAGTTGTATTGATTTGGGAGGAAAGTGTATTGATGTAGGTCTTTGTAGCTCAGAGATAGGAGAAATGATTGCTGGTACTGAATGTGATAAAAATGGAGAAATTTGCTGTAAAATCTTTTCTCCTAATAATCCTCCTTCTGAAAATACTGAAAATAAAAGTCTAATTATTGAAAATCCTTTAAGCCCAATTTCTGATATTTGGCAATTGATAATGAGATTAATTAATATCGCACAAAATATTGGTATTTTTGTTTGCGTAATTTTAATTGTCTGGGCAGGTTATCTTTATGTAACTTCAGCAGGTAATGAAGAAAAAATAAAACAGGCCCAAAGAACTTTAATTTGGGCATTAGTTGGTTTTGGAATTATTATTATTGCTGGAGTTATTCCTAAATGGATTTATGAATTTATCACTGGAAAAAAATTAAACTTTTATTCTCAAGAAAATAATTCTTCTTCTGAAAACAATATCTATTCTACTTCTCAAGCATTAGGAGGTTATATTTATAATTCTACAGCTGATGAATGTTATTGGGATAATAATGCCGAAGAAGATGACCCGGAATGCGCTCCTGATCTTTTATAACTTGATTTTATTTTATAATCCAGTATAATTGAATATATAATTTTTAAAAGGTCGATAAAAAAAATTAAAATAAATTAAAATTATTAAAATGAAATTAATCATTCCTTTTCTCTTGCTTTCAATTGTTTTTATGCCCCTTTTGGTTTCTGCTCAAGATACATCTCAAGATACATCCACAGAACCAACCATAAAGTTTCCTACAAATCTAAATTTAGATCTCTGGGGATTGCTCAAGAAAGCAACGAAATGGCTGTTAAATATAGTTATTTTGGTGGGAGTAATTATTATTGTTTGGGCTGGTTTTTCCTATGTTACAGCTGGTGGTGATCCAGAAAAAACGAAAAAATCCTTGAACTTTATAATATATGCTCTGGTTGGTATAATAATTGCTCTCCTTGCTTATTGGATAGTAAATACTGTTTTAGATTTTGTGGGCCTTGGTACTAAAGTAAAACCACCAGATTAAATTTTTCAATATCATAAAAACCCCCTCTTTTAATATCAAGAGGGGGTTTTTATGTGCCCTCGGGAGGATTCGAACCTCCAACTCCTTAATGGAGATAGCGTCCTAAGCGCTATGCGTATACCAATTCCGCCACGAGGGCTTGAAAAGAGCCGACTAACGGCTCTTTTTATTCTTCAGAAATTCTTAAAACTTTTTCTTTTGTTTTTTCTACTTTTGGCAGTCTAATAATTAATAATCCATTTTTTAAAGTTGCTTTTGCCTTATCAGCATTAATTTCTTTTGGTAAAATCAAACTTTTCGAAAACGGTCCCCAAAAACATTCATTATAATAAACTTTCTCTATTTTTTCATTGTCTTCTTTTATTCTTTTTCCTTTAATAGTAATCATATCATTGTTAATAGAAATATCTAAATCGCTTATTTTTACTCCACCAACAACTGATAAAAGCACTAAATCGTTTTCTGTTTCATATAAATCAACTGTTAATTCCCCCTCTTCTTCAGAAGCCGGCCATTTTAAATTGTTATTAATTTCCACTTTGCGCTCATTCATAATTTTAAAATTTATTTTATTTAATTATTTATTTAATCATTATATTTAATCGGCTTTTCAATCTGCTTTAAAAGATCGAAAGCCCATAAAAGAAAAACCGCTGACAAAAAAAGACCAAAACTTAAATTAATTATCCGATCACCACCAATTAATATAATAGCAAGATTAAACAACCAATGCAAGGTCATTCCTAAAATAAACCCTAAATAAAGATATTTTGATTTTTTAGTTAAAAGTTTTAAAGCCCAAAAATAACCAATAATTCCCGAAGATAAAGCATGAAGCAAATTAGCGCCAATAAATCTTAGGCTTAAAACTGACAAGGCAGAAAGAAGATAACCGTTTGCTTTAATTTCCTGATAAACAACTAAAATATTTTCCACCACTGAGAACCCCAATGCCAAAACAATCAAATAAATCATTGCGTCAATTGCTTCATCAAAATATTTGTTCTTTTTTAAAATTAAAGTGGTGGTTAAAAATTTAGCCAATTCTTCAATCACTGCCACTCCTAAATAAACAAAAACTGTCTGAATAATTGATAAGTTTTCTTTATTACTTGCGCCAATAATTTTTAAATAACCGCCTTCTAAAAAATAAACTAAGGGGGTAATTGCCATCCCTAAAAGAAAAAGAATTAAAATCCATTTTTTTGGTTCTGGTTTTTTAATATCCTGCCACAAAAAAAATATTAACCATAAGCCAACTGGCAAGACTCCACAAATACTTGAAATAATTAAAATTACTGAGGCCATTTTTCAATAATTAAAGGGTTTTTCTTTTTAAAAGGGAGCTCTTGCCAAAGATATTCTGTTAAAAACGGCATAAAAGGATGAAGCATTATAAGACATTCTTTAAATATCGCCAACAAAACATACTCTGCTTGTTTTCGGTTTTTATTCTCTTTTAAGCAAACTTTCATTTCTTCTAGTATTTTGTCAGCATAACGATGCCAAAGATAGTGATAAAGAGTTTCGGCCGCTAAAGAAAAATGATAATTTTCTAAATGACGGCTAATTTTCTTTTTTACCTCTTTAAATTCATTCAAAATTTTTTGTTCTTTATTAGTTAATTTTGGCTTTTTTAAAGAAAAATTTTTAATATTAAGCATAAGAAAGCGGGAAATATTGTAAACTTTATTGGCAAAGTTTCGATAGCCTCGAATTTTATCTTCAGAAATAACAATATCATTTCCCGGTGTATTACCAACAATTAAAGCCATTCTTAAAGCATCTGCCCCATAAACTGATAAAACATTTAGAGGGTCGATCACATTACCCTTTGATTTTGACATTTTTTGTCTATCTTTGTCTCTTACCAAACCATGAAGATAGACTATCTTAAAAGGAACTTTTCCTGTTTTATAAATTCCCAACATTATCATTCTTGCTACCCAGAAAAACAAAATATCCCAACCGGTTTCCATTACAGAAGTTGGATAAAATTTCTGAAAATCTCCCTTTCTTGTGGATAAAAGAGTTGCATAAGGCCATTGTCCAGAAGAAAACCAAGTATCTAAGACATCTTTATCTTCAACAATGTTTTTACCTCCACAATAAGGGCATTTTTTAATTTTTTTAAACGGAGAGACAATTATTCCCTCTTTTTCTTTGCATAAATCATTGCCTTTTTCTTGACAATAATAAACCGGAGTCTTTATTCCCCACCAAATCTGTCTTGAAATATTCCAATCTTTTAAATTATTCATCCAGTGATAAAATACTTTTTCAAATCTTTTTGGAATAATTTTGATTTCTCCTGATTTTATTGCTTTGACGGCTAAATCTCTTAAAGATTCTCCTTTTTTATTAAACGGCTCCTTAACTTTGATAAACCACTGGTCCATTATCATTGGCTCAATAACAGTATTACATTTATAGCAATGACCAACTTCGTGAACATAATCTTCTTCTTTTTCTAAAGCGGCTTCTTCTTTTAATATCTCAACTGCTTTTTCCCTTGCTTCATTCACCTTTAAACCTTCTAAGGGTCCCGCTAAATGATTAAACCGGCCGTCAAAATTTAGAGTTTGCCTTATTTCTAAATTATGATCTTTGCCAATTTCAAAATCTAAAGCATCATGAGCAGGAGTAATTTTTAATGCGCCAGTACCAAAATCAATTTCTACTCTTTTATCCGCAATAATAGGAATTACTCTATTTAGAATTGGATCAACAACTTTTTTCCCAATAATATTTTTATATCTTAAATCATTGGAATTAACCGCAATTGCCACATCGCCAACGATTGTTTCTGGTCTGGTAGTAGCAACCGTAATATACTTTTCTGAATTTAAAAGTTTATACTTTACATAATAGAGTTTGCTTTTTTCTTCAAAATATTTTACTTCTAAATCAGAAAAAGCAGTCTGATGTTTTAAGCAATAATTAACAATTCTTTTATCCCGGTATAAAAGACCGTCTTTATACAATTGAGCAAATGTTTCATAAACAATTTTGATAATATCTTTATCTAAAGTAAACTTTTCCCGCGACCAGTCGCAGGAAGCGCCTAAAAGTTTTAATTGTTTTCTAACAATTTTTTTATTTTCTTTGGTATAAGCAAAAATTTCTCTAAAAAATTCTTCTCTTTGCATTTGAAAACGGGAACGCCCTTCTTTTTCTAATTTTTTTTCAAAAACTACTTGGGTTTCAAAGCCAGCATGGTCAGTTCCTGGCAACCATAAGGCTAAATCACCTTTTAAACGATGATAGCGGATCATTATATCTTCTAATGTAACAAAAACTGCATGGCCAATGTGAAGCGGCGCGTTAGCATTTGGCGGCGGCATAATAATACAAAAAGACCGTCCTTTTTTAAAAGGTAAGTTATCCGGATTAAAATAACCTGATTTTTCCCAGAGACTATAAATTTTCTTTTCTATTTTTTGGGGTTGATATACCTTAGAAATCATATTTAAAATAAATTGTTAAAGAGGATTTAAGTTATAATTTTTTATTGGCATTGGCGTCTAATTTTTTCCACTGAGCATTGTTTCCTTCCAAAAAATCAAAAAAACCCGCTAACGCTATCATTATAGCATTATCAGTTGAATATTCTAAAATCGGCGGGAGAAAGTTAATTTTTAAATTTTGTTTTTTTATTTCTTCTTTCAATTTTTGCCTTAATTTTAAATTAGCAGAAACTCCGCCACCAATTACCAAAGTTTTTACTTTAAAATCTTTAACTGCCTTTAAAGTTTTTTTTGCTAAAACATCAGTAATCGCTTCTTGAATTTCATAAGCAATTGCCGCAAGATATAATTTTTTCTCTTTTTCTGTTAATTTATTGAAAAGATACAAAACAGCAGTTTTTAAGCCGGAAAAAGAAAAATTATAATCTTTGCTATTAATCATTGGTCGAGGCAAATTGATATTAATGTTTAATTTTTTATTTTTTAATTTTTCTGCTTCTTGGGCAATTTTTGGCCCTCCGGGATAGCCTAAACCTAAAATTCTTGCTGTTTTATCAAAACATTCACCGCTAGCATCATCTAAAGTCTCGCCAATAATTTTATAATCGCCAATTTTTTTAGAATAAACCAATAAAGTATGGCCGCCGGAAACAATTAAACCAATCAAAGGAAAAATTTTTTTTAAAGAATTAGGGGTAAATTTTTTCTCTTTATTTAAAGGAGGCAAAAGAAAACTTAAAAGATGACCAGTTAAATGGCTAACACCAATTATTGGTTTATCTAAATACCAAGCAAGGGTTTTAGAAAAATGAACACCAATAAGCAAAGCAGGCATTAATCCTGGGCCATTAGTTACCGCAATTAAATCTATTTTTTCTAATGAAATTTTGTTTTCTTTTAAAATTTTTTCAAAAAGTAGCGGTAGATTCTTTAAGTGCTCTCGATTGGCTAAAAGGGGAACAACTCCTCCATATTTTTCATGAATTTTAATTTGGCTAACTAATAAATTAATATAAGGTTTAATAAAAAAATTAGCCTTTTCTTTTTTGGCCTCTAATAAAGCAACTGAAGTTTCATCACAAGATGTCTCAATTCCTAAAATTATCATAATATTCATCTCAAGTGTGAGGGGGTGGCGTCAATGGGATTTGAACCCATGTTACGGGATTGAAGGCCCCGTGTCCTAAACCAGGCTAGACGATGACGCCTCAAAAGTAATAAAAATATAACGAATTTTAAAGAAAAAATCAAATTAAAAACTATCAATTAAAACAGTTTTTACCGCTACTCTTTTCGCGGCTACGCCAACTGGCCAGCAACTTTGGAGAACAAGAACTTTTTCGTTGGAAGGAGGAAAAACAGTTTCGGTACTTTCCTCTCCTTTTGGCCAGGGAACAAAAATTTTTTTTGCTATTACTTTAAAAACCAACAATTTTTGATTCCAAACAACATACACTAAATCACCCTCGCTAAACTGATTTAATAAAGAAAAAACAGATTTATATCTTCCTGTCTCCCAAGGATATTGGCTAGAATGACCAATAATAATTGAATACCCTTGTCCTGGTTCATTTGAACCGGGATACAAAACCACTCCCCTTTTTAATTTCTGATAAATAATTTTTGAATCTAATTTTTGAACACTAATAATCGGTGCCTCTATTTCAAATTTAGGAAGAATTAAAGTATTTACTGAATAACTAATAAGGGGCTTTTTTAAAAACGAAAGATAATAATTCATTAAAGAAGGCCGTGAGGAAGGGATAAAATTTAAATTGGTTGAGGTCGTTAATTTCTCTTTTAAATTTTTTAAAAAGGAAATTAAATTTCCTTTGATAATAGTTGTTTGAGTCTTGACTAAAAAAAGTGGCGGCCGGGTAATTTCGTATTTTATTTCGGAAATTAAAGATTTTGTTTTATACCTTATAATTGAGAAAAAGGCAACACCATTAAAAATCAAAAAAAGAATTAAAAAAATTCCTATAAAAATAGAAAAAAATAATTTGATTTTTTTCATTATTAAATATCTAGGTTTTTAACTTTTTGAGCGTAGGCTTGAATAAAGGTTTTTCGTGGCAGAACTTCTTCTCCCATTAAAATATCAAACAATCTATCGGCTTCTTCTGCGTCTTCAATTGTCACCTTCTTTAAAATTCTTCTTTGGGGATCCATCGTTGTTTCCCATAGTTGATCAGGGTTCATTTCCCCTAAGCCTTTATAACGTTGGATATTAAAAACTGTTCTTTTTTCTTTTGTCTCTTCTAATGATTTTTCTTCTTTTAGTTCTGCAGAAAGCACTCCTCCTTCTTTATTTTCTTCAACTATTTTTAGTTTATAAACTTTTTCTTTGCTTTTTTCCTTAGAACCTGAGATTTTTTCAATTTGTTTAATGATTTTTTCTTTTTCTTCTTCAGTATAAGCATAATAAATTTCTTTTCCTTTCTGAATACGATAAAGAGGCGGCTGGGCAATATAAAGATAACCATTTTCTATAATTGGTCGAAAATATCTAAAGAAAAGAGTCAAAAGCAAAGTCCTAATATGAGCACCATCGCTATCGGCATCACTCATAATAATTATTTTATGGTAGCGGAGTTTTTCTAAATCAAAATCTTCTCCAATAGTTGTTCCCAAAGCAATAATCAAAGCTTTAATTTCTTCTGAGGTCATCATCTTATCAAAGCGCGCTTTTTCCACATTTAAAATTTTTCCTTTTAAGGGTAAAATTGCTTGGAAGTTTCTATCTCTGGCTAATTTGGCGCTTCCGCCAGCGCTTTCGCCCTCAACAATAAAAAGTTCAGAATTTTCTGCTTTTTTGGAAATACAATCAGCCAACTTTCCTGGCAAAGCAGTTCCTTCTAAAGCACTTTTTCTTAAAATATTCTCTTTTGCTTTTTTCGCTGCTTGCCGCGCGCGGGAAGACAATAAACATTTTTCTATAACTTTTTTAGCCTCGTCTCTGTTTATTTCTAAATATTCTTTAAAACTCTCCGCCATTATTTTTTCCACTACTACTCTTGCTTCTGGATTTCCTAATTTTGCTTTTGTCTGACCCTCAAATTGAGGCTCTCTTAATTTAATGCTAATAATCGCCACTAATCCTTCTCTTGCATCCTCTCCTGTAAATCCTCCCTCTTCACCTTTTAAAAATCCTTGTTCTTTTGCATATTCATTTAAAACCCTGGTCAAAGCAGCCCTAAAACCAGTTAAATGCATTCCTCCTTCCGGCGTATGAATATTGTTGGCAAAAGATAGTTCCAACGTTTCCTGATCTTCAATATAAACTAAAGCAATCTCTGTTAAGATATTATCTTTTTCTAATGAGACATAAAAAGGAGTTTTAGTTAAACACTTATAATCTCTAATAAGATATTGAATAAAGGCTTTGATTCCGCTTTCAAAATGAAAAACATACGAAGGAATTGTTGCTTTTTCGCGATAATCTTTTATTTGAATGGTTAAATTAGGCGTTAAATAAGCCTGTTCCCTTAAATGGTCTAAAATTCTTTTTATATCAAACTTGATTTCTTTAAAAATTTCCGGGTCAGGTTGAAAAGTAATTTTTGTCCCACTTTTTAAACAACGTCCATTTTTTAAAACCTTACTGACTGGTTTTCCTTTTTGGTATTCTTGCTTATACAAAACCCCATCGCGGCAAACCTCGGCAATTAAATGTTCAGACAAGGCATTGACTACTGATACGCCAACACCATGAAGCCCGCCAGCCACTTTATAAGATTGGCCACCAAATTTTCCTCCGGCATGAAGAGTACACATTACTGTTTCCAAAGCAGATTTTTTTGTTTTTGGATGAATATCAACTGGTATTCCCCGGCCATCATCAGTAATGGCAATTTGATTCTCTTTTAATATCTCAACTAAAATATTTTTTGCATAACCAGCAGTTGCTTCATCAATAGAGTTATCAACCACTTCCCAAATTAAATGATGCAAACCCTCAACCCCAGTTGAGCCAATATACATTCCCGGCCTTCTTCTTACTGGCTCTAACCCTTCTAAAACATAAATATCTTTAGCAGTATAAGTGGGTTCTTTGTTTTCTTTTACCTCTTTTAAGTTTTTTTGTTCTTTTTCCTTCTTTGTTTTTGGCATTTTTATTTTTTAAACTTTTTGCTTATCTTATTTTTGCTTTAACTATTTGCAGGTTTTTGATTATTTTCCCCATTTCTTTATCAATTTCAGAAGAATTTAAAGTTTTATTTAAAGCCTGAAAAGTTAAATGAAAAGAAAGGCTTTTTAATTCCTCGCCAATTTTCTCTCCTTCATAAACATCAAATAGTTCAATATCTTTTAAATATTTAGCCGAGGCTTGGTGGATTAATGATAAAATTTTTTCCAAAGAAATTGTTTTTTCTACAATAAAAGATAAATCACGTTTAATTGGTGGGTATTTCGGCAAGGGTGTAAAAATTTTATCAGAAAAAAGATATTTACTTAAAGGCAAAACTTTAGCTTCCCAAAAAACTACCTTTCCTTTAATATCGTATTGTTTTAATAATGTCTTATTTAGGCAACCTATTGCTCCAATGTTTTCTTGATTAAGGAAAATTTCGCCGCCAGTTTCAAAAATAGGAAAATATTTACTTTCTTTGCTTAATTCTTTAAAAAGATATTTTCCTTTAGCTCCGATTTTTGAAAACAAACTTTCCAAAATTCCTTTTGCTTGATAAAAAAGATTTTGTTCTTCTTTTTTTTGAGCCAAAACTCCAGCAAAAACTAATTCCTCTTTGAAATTATTTTTTTCCTGAAAGTAAATATTATTAATTTCAAAAAAGCTTAATTCATCTTCAAAGCGGAAATTATCCCTCACATTCCTTAAAAAATTAATAGCAAAAGTCGGCCTTAAAACTTCAAATAATTCGCTCGTGGGATTTAAAACCTCAATAAGTTTATCTTTAAAATAAGGCCCTAATAATTTTGCTTCTTTTAAAGAAATAAAAGAATAATTATAAGTTTCAAAAAACCCATAATTTTTTATTAAATCTTTGAGTTTATTCTTTAACAGCCAAACTTCATCTTCTTTTTTAAAGACTAAATCTACTTTTGGAGGTTTAATTAAAACATTATTAAAACCAAATAGCCGCAAAACTTCGCCAATAATATCTTCCTTTACCAAAATATCTGTTCGAAAAAGCGGCGGCTCAATTAAAAATCTGTTTTTATTTACTTTAAACTTAAACCCTAAAGCAGTAAGGTATTTTTTAATTTTTGGAAACGGAATTTTAAATCCGGCAAATTTCTCAAAATCTTTTAAATCAATTACAAATTTTTGTTTTTTAATCTTGTAATTTTTTTTATCAATTTTTCCTTTCAAAATTTTTCCTCCGGCTAATTCCTGAATTAAACCTAAAGCTAAATCTAAACTATAATCTGTTAAATCTAAAGATAAATTATGCTCAAACCTAAAG
>JBMFOQ010000002.1:0-50069 GCA_049969555.1 Minisyncoccia bacterium | reverse complement strand
AGGGGAAGGAGCCTATTATACCCATGGACGTCAGAAAAAATGCATTACAGAAAAATCGTTTTGGGTTTCCCGCTTGCCTATGGGAATGCGGGGCGAGAAATCGGGATTTTGTGCCGTGTCCTTTAAGATGCCCTTTCGTCTTTCTTCACATGAAAGTAGGTCATTTAATTTTTTCTTTTGCTTTTCTTTAAAAAATGAGATAAAATAATGAAAAATGAGCAAGGAAGAAAAAGAAATTATTTTAAACAAACTTCTTATTCGCCTTTATTCCCTAAAACCAAAAGAAAAACCAAAAAATTGGGTTATTTTGCTTCATGGTTGGGGTGTTTCTTCTTCTATTTTTAACTCTTTGGCTGAATTTTTGACGGAAAACAATTTTGGGATTTATTTATTTGATTTTCCTGGTTTTGGTAAATCACCCTCGCCCAAAACACCATTAAAACTTGATGATTATGTAGGAATAATAAAAGAATTAATAGAGAAAGAAATAAAAGAAAATATCATTCTTTTGGGTCATTCTTTTGGCGGAAGAGTGGCAATTAAATTTTCCGCTCAATATCCTGATTTAGTAAAAAAACTTATTTTAATTGATAGTGCGGGTTTTGTTAAAAGGGGATTAAAAGCGTATCTTATTAAAAATTTTAGTAAGATATTTAAGCCAATTTTTAAACTTCCTTGTTTTTCTTCTTTGCGAATAAAAATTTATCGTAAATTAGGCTCCGAAGATTATCTTTCTAATCCTGAGCTACAAAAAACTTATGCCAAAATAGTAAGTGAAGATTTAACTAAAAGTATTCAACAAGTTTCCCTTCCAACTTTAATTATTTGGGGAAAAAGCGACAGGGTTACCCCTCTTAACTGGGGCAAAAAAATACATCAACTCATTAATAATTCAAAGTTTTATGAAATTAACGGTGGTCATTTTTCTTTTTTGGATAACCCTGCTGAATGTCATTTAATTATTAAAAATTTTCTTTCCTAAAATGTTTAAAAAAGTTTTTCAAATTTTTCTCTTCTATCCGTTATATTTTCTCCAATTAGAAAATTACCAGTTAAAAAGATTCTGGAGAGCTTATCTTAAAAAGGCTTTTACTTTAAAAAAACCTCGACAAAAATTGGTTTTGACAAATAAAATTTTTGTTCTTTTATTTCTATCATTTTTTATTATTTTCCTTCTTAATTTCAAAATCTTTATAAACTATTCGCCAATAATTATTTTTTTAACTTTAATTCTTTCTTTATTTTTCTTTCCTTTAATCTTAAATATTAGCGTTATTGTTCTAATGCCATTAGATTGGCTCATAAAAAATTTAATTATTTTCAAAGCAAAAAGAAAAATTCAAAAATTTAAAAACCTTAAAATTATCGGCATTACTGGAAGTTATGGAAAAACATCTTTTAAAGAAATTTTGGCTACCATTTTGTCAGTAAAGTATAAAGTAGTTTTCACCCCTGAAAATAAAAACACCCCTTTAGGAATTAGCAATGTAATTTTAAAAAACTTAAACGAAAATACAGAAATTTTTGTAGTAGAAATGAGCGCTTGGCAAAAAGGGGATATAAAAACTTTGTGCCAAATTACCCCTCCAGATATTGCGCTTATAACTGGTATTAATGAAAGCCATTTAGAAAGATTTAAAACAATAGAAAACACCATTAAAACGAAATTTGAAATAGTAAAATATTCAAAACCAAATGCCTTAATTGTTTTAAACGCCGACAATAATTTAATTGTAGAAAATTATAAAAATTATCTTGGTAATAAACAAGTAATTTTTTATGGTAAAGAAAATACCAGTTTTCTAAACTATAAGATAACAAATATAATCTTTGAGGAAGAAAGATTCAAACAAAAATGCACAATCGAATTCGAAAAAGAGAAAAAGGAGATTGAAATTCCACTTTTGGGTGATTATGCAATTTCAACTATTATTGGCGCGTTTTTAATTGCTAAACATTTAGGCTTAAATGATAAAGATATTAAATTAGGTATAAGTTTAATAAAACCAATTGCTCACCGGCTTGAGCCAATCAAGAAAGAGAATTTTCTTATTATTGACGATAGCTACAACGGCAATC
This sequence comes from Minisyncoccia bacterium, assembly GCA_049969555.1. GTDB lineage: Bacteria > Patescibacteriota > Minisyncoccia > UBA6257 > UBA6257 > DAOOKJ01. The sequence continues at coordinate 47,990 of JBMFOQ010000002.1, read as the reverse complement.
CAAATGGCGCAAAAGCAGCAATTGAGGTTTTAAAAAAATTTAAAAATAAAAGGAAAATCTATGTGACGCCGGGATTAGTAGAAATGGGAAAAGAGGCGCAAAAAGTTCACGAAGAAATAGGAAGACTGTTGGCGCCAGTTGCTGATTTAGTTATTTTAATTCAAAATAGCGTAACAGGTTTTATTATTAGCGGTTTATTAGAGAAAAATTTCAATAGAGAAAAAATTATAATATTTAATAATCCTTTAGAGCTTCAAGAAAAAATAAAAGAAATAATTAAACCCAATGATGTGATTCTTTTTCAAAATGACTGGCCGGATAATTACTTCTAAAGATATCTCAAATGTTAAATCCTCTAAATTAAAGTTTGTTAGTTATAAATTCTTTTGTTAAAATAATAGTATGATGAAACCCACAATCGGAGTATTTTTTGGAAGTAGAAGCCCGGAACATGATATCTCTATTATTACCGGCGAGCTTATTGTTAGCGGTCTTAAAGGATTGGGTTATAAAGTAATGCCAGTTTATTTTTCCAAAGATGGCACGTGGTATATAAACGAAAAACTAGGCGAACTTTCATTTTTCCAAAAAGATATCTGGGATTTTAAAAATTGGCATAGATTTTATCTTGATTTAGAGAAATCAAAAGGCAAATTAGCTTTAAAACAAAAAGAAATTTTTGGAAAAACAATAATAATTGATATTGCATTTCCAGCTTTTCATGGAAGATATGGAGAAGACGGCACTATCCAAGGATTATGGGAAATATTTAATATCCCGTATGTTGGCTGTGATGTTTCTGCCTGCGCGATAGCCAAAGATAAAATTTTAACAAAATTGCTTTATCAGGCTAATAACATCTCAACCATTGATTTTGTTTATTTTTATAATTACGAATGGGAGAAATCCAAAGAAGAAATTCTTAAAAATATAAATAAAAATCTTCACTATCCATTATTTGTTAAACCAGCAAGGCTGGGTTCTTCAATTGGGATAACAAAGGTAAAAGAAGAAAAAGAATTAATAGAATCTATTGAAGCTGCTCTTTATTATGAAGAAAAAGTTTTAGTAGAAAATGGTATTGAAAAAGTAAGAGATTTTACTTGTGCCATTTTAGGTAATTACGATAACCTCTTTGCCACCTTTATTCAGGAGTCGCTTTATGAAAAAGATTTCTTCTCTTTTGAAGACAAATATTTAAAACAAGGAGGAGCGCAAACTGGAAAAGCCTTAGAAAAAATTGTTATCCCGGCCCAAATTCCTCAAAAACTCACTCAAGAAATTCAAGTAACAGCAAAAAAGATATTTAGATTAATCGGAGGAAACGGAATAGCAAGAATTGATTTTCTTTACGATGAAAAAAATAACAAAGTTTATGCTAACGAAATAAATCCTTTGCCCGGTACCTTGTATCATCATCTTTTCAAAAAAAGCGGATTAGAATTAAATGATTTGCTTCAAAAACTTATTGATTTAGCCCTCGAAAGGCATAAAGATAAGAATAAATTAATTACAACTTTTAATTCTTCAGTTTTAAAATCAGGCAGTTTAAAAGGGAAACTAAAAATTTAAGTCGGTCGAAAAATTAACTTAAAATAAAGTTTATGGTTACAACAGTCATTAAAAAAAGCGGCGTCGAAGAACCTTTTGACATTGAAAAAATTAAAAAAGCGGTCAGAGGGGCGTGCCGCGAAGCAGGTTTGGATGAATTAAAACAAGAAGAATTGGCTGATTATATTAGCGAAAAAATAATGGAAATGTACGAAGGACAAGAAAAAGTAACTGCTTTAGAATTAAGAGATAAAATTTTAGGAGAATTAGAGATAATGGCTCCCCAAGCAGTTAAAGCTTGGCATAATTACGAAGCAAACAAAACAAAATAAGAAAAGAAAAAATAAAAAGGGGCAAATTATTGCCCCTTTAGTTTGTAATTACCTTATTCCTTTCCTATTATTTTTAGAATCTCATCTAATCCCTCATTCATTTCTTTGTCATATTCGTCGCATTTAAACCATTCCATCATTTTTTTAATAATTATTGTAGGTCGCCAGTTTAATGGTTGTTCCCAAGCATCTAATAAATCCTTCAACTTATTTTCTAATTTCTTGTTTTTAAAATTAATCTCAATTTGACGAATTTTTTCTTGCTCTTCAAAATGTTTATAATAAGATTTATCATCCATTAATTCTTTCATCTTTATATCAAAATTTTCTAAAAAACTGCGAAGTGGTTCTTTTTCTAAGTCTAAGTTTATCTCGAAGTATTCTTTTAATACTTCTTGTAAAAGAAACCTTATAATATATGAGGGATGCCAATTATTAAATAGTGAGTGATATACGCTATGTTTTATTTTATTTACTCTAATCTTGTTTTTCTCTTCATTACTTCCTCCGATACTTAGCGGTATAATATGGTGAGTATCAATGCTATCTTTTTTCATTCACACCTCCCTTTATTTTATATTTAATTGTTTATGTACTAATTTAATTGTATCAATTATTTTTTTGTCAAGCAAGTTATAATTATCGACTTCGTAAGTCGTTAATATATAAGTCGTTAATATAATTATCGACTTCGATAATTATCGACTTCGTAAGTCGTTAACGACTTACGAAGTCGATAATTGAAAAGTGTCGATAATTGAAAAGTCGATAATTGAAGTTGATAATTGAAGTGAAGTCGATAATTGAAGTCGATAATTAATAATTTAATTAAAAAGTATGAAATATTATTTAAAAAGAGCAAAAAAATGGTTATTAGAAGAGAAATATCACAATAAGAAAACGTCTGAGTATTTTAAAGATATTGAACGGATTAAAAAGGGCGAACCTTTAGATTATGTAATAGGATTTAGAAAATTTTTGGATTGTCATATAGATTTGTCTTTTAAACCTTTAATTCCAAGAGAAGAGACTGAATACTGGGTTGAAAAAGCGATAAGGGAAATTCAACGTCTTTCCAATAATCAAAAATTAAATATTTTAGATATTTTTAGCGGTTCTGGATGTATTGGAGCTGCTCTTTTAAAACATTTACCAAAAAGTAAGGTTGTTTTTGCAGAAAAGTATACAAAATTCATTAACCAAATTAAATTAAATTTAAAATTAAATAAAATTAACAGTAAAAAATATAAGATAGTTAAATCAGATATCTTTTCTAACATTAAAGAAAAATTTGATTTTATCTTTGCCAATCCCCCTTATGTTTCAATAAAAAATGTTAAAAAGGTTCAAAAATCAGTTCTTTTATACGAACCCCGAAAAGCAATATTTGCTCAAAAAGATGGTTTATATTTTATAAAAAAATTTCTTCAGCAAGCAAAATACCATTTAAAGCAAAACGGGGTTATTTTTTTGGAATTTGATTCTTCTCAAAAAACATTCCTCGAAAAATTATTAAAAAAAGCGGGTTATTCAAACTACCAATTTTTTAAAGATCAATTTAATCATTTAAGATATCTAAAAATAATAAAATAATTTTCTATTGAGTTTTTATAATAAAAGAGTTAGGATATAAAAAACCACTTTATTAGGGGGTAAAGCCGAAAAAGGTGGTTAATTTTGGCTTTTTTATAGGTCCAGAAACAATTTATGGCAATCTTCAAACTTCATTCACCGTATAAACCAGCCGGTGGTCAGCCGGAAGCAATAAAAAAGTTGGTTGATGGCCTAAAAAGGGGATTTCCTTTTCAGACTTTATTGGGCGTGACTGGTTCAGGAAAAACTTTTGTAATGGCAAATGTCATTAGTCATTTTGATTTGCCAGTATTAGTAATTGCGCCAAATAAAGCCTTAGCTGCCCAATTATATCACGAATATAAAACTTTTTTCCCCGAAAATTCAGTTAATTATTTTGTTTCTTATTATGATTACTATCAACCAGAGGCATATTTACCGATTACCGATACTTATATAGAAAAGGAGGCCTTAATAAATGAAGAAATTGATAAACTCCGCCATAAAGCCACTTCATCCTTGATGACAAGACGCGATGTGATAATAGTGGCTTCTGTTTCTTGTATTTATAATTTAGGAGTGCCTTTAAATTATTTTAGTTCTTCTATTCATTTAGAGATAAATAAACCAATCACGCGGGGAGATTTGATTCGTCAATTAGTTAAAATTCAATTCACTAGAACTAATGGCGCTTTAAAAGCAGGTTATTTTAGGGTAAGGGGGGATATTTTTGAAATAATGCCTGCTTCAGGAGAAGTTGTTAATCAAATAGAGATTGGCGAGCAAAAAATTAAAAACATCTATTTGATTGACCCATTAAAAAGAACTATTCTTCAAAGACTTAAAGAATTAATTATTTTTCCGGTAAAGCATTTTGTTTCTTCTGAGCCGGAAAGAGAAAGAGCAATTGAAGAAATTAAAAAAGAATTAAAAGAAAGATTAGATTACTTTAAGAAAAATAAACTTTATTTAGAAGCAGAAAGATTGGTAAGAAGGACAAAGTTTGATATTGAAATGCTTAAAACTATTGGCTATTGCCACGGAATTGAGAATTATTCAAGACATTTAAGTGGTAAATTAGCCGGCGAGCCACCGGATACATTGCTTTCTTACTTTCCTTATAAAAACGGCCAGCCGGATTTTTTGACTATTATTGATGAATCCCATATTGCTATTCCTCAACTCCGCGGAATGTATGAAGGAGACCGCTCGCGAAAAGAAACATTAGTAGAATACGGTTTTCGCTTACCTTCGGCATTAGATAATCGTCCTTTAAAATTTGAAGAATTTTTAGAAAGAATTAACCAAACTATTTTTACTTCTGCTACGCCTGGAGATTTTGAAAAAGAAAAATCTACCCAGATTGTAGAATTAATTATTAGACCAACAGGTTTGGTTGACCCACCAATTGAAGTAAGAAAAGTATTTGATAAAAAAACTAATACTAGCCAGATTGATGATGTTTTAAAGGAAATAGAACTAATTGTTAAAAACGACGAAAGAGCAATCATTAATGTTTTAACCAAAAAAATGGCCGAAGATTTAACTGACTATCTTTTAAAAAAGAAAATCAAGGCAAATTATCTTCATTCTGATATTAAAACTTTAGAAAGAGCAGAGATATTAACTGATTTTCGAAAAGGAGAATTTAATGTTTTGGTAGGAGTAAATCTTTTAAGAGAGGGTTTGGATTTGCCCGAAGTGACACTAGTAGCAATTTTGGATGCTGACCAAGAAGGGTTTTTAAGAAGCGAAACTTCTTTAATTCAAACAATGGGAAGAACTGCCAGAAATGTTAAAGGAAAGGTTATTTTATACGCTGATGAGTTAACAGAATCAATGAAAAAAGCGATTAAAGAAACTGAAAGAAGGAGAAAAATTCAATTGGAATACAATAAAAAACACAAAATTATTCCAAAAAGCATTACAAAGGAAATAGAAAAATTGATTGAAATTGACTAAAACAATTCTAAATTTTAACATTCAACATGGAGGATAAAATCATCGTTAAAGGAGCCCGAGTGCATAATTTAAAAAATATCAACCTCGAGCTTCCAAAAAATAAATTAATTGTTTTTACTGGACTTTCAGGGAGTGGAAAGTCTTCTTTAGCATTTGATACTATTTTTGCTGAAGGCCAAAGAAGATATATTGAGTCCCTTTCTCCTTATGCCCGGCAATTTTTAGGCCAGATGGACAAACCGGATGTTGATGAAATTATCGGTTTATCGCCGGCAATTGCTATTGACCAAAAAGCCTTGTCGCATAATCCTCGCTCAACTGTTGGAACGTTAACAGAAATTTATGATTATTTAAGGGTTTTATTTTCAAGGATGGGTGAGGTTTTTTGTCCGATTTGCGGTTCAAGAATCAAAAAACTTTCAGTTGATGAAATGATTGATATTATAAAAGATAAAGCAAAAGAAGAAAAAATAAAAGATGTTGTCATTCTTTCACCAGTTGTTCGTGGCAGAAAAGGGGAGTATTATCAATTATTGTATGATTTTCTTTCTTTAGGTTATTCTGAAGCCTATATTGATGGCAAAAAATACTCTCTCCATCAAAAAATAGAACTTTCCCGCTATAAAACCCATACTATTGAAATTATTATTGATAAAGCAGAAATTAATGACCAAAACCGACTTTATGAAGCAGTAGAAAATGCTATTCATTATAGCAAAGGGCTAGTAAAAATTATTTTTGGCGAAAAAAATTTTTCGCTACTTCTTTCTGGTTTATGGACCTGCCCAAAGGATAATTTTTCTTTTCCGGAGGTTGAGCCGCGGCTTTTTTCTTTTAATAGTCCTTATGGCGCCTGCCCTCATTGCCATGGTTTGGGAAAAGAAGATATCTTCTTAGATAAAATTTGCTCTGTTTGTCAAGGAAAAAGATTGCGTAAAGAAGCCTTGGCTGTAAAAATTAATGGCAAAAATATTTATGATTTAACCGCTCTTTCAATCGATGATTTATTTGATTTTTTCCAAAAATACGAGGCTAATCTCAAAGAAAGAGAAAAAATTATTGCTAAAGATCTTATTAAAACCATTAAAGAAAGACTAGGATTTCTCAAAGAGGTTGGCCTAAATTATTTAACTCTTAACCGGGAAGCAGAAACATTATCCGGCGGAGAAGCCCAGAGAATTAGATTAGCTTCGCAAATCGGTTCTCAACTCTCAGGCACTTTATACGTTTTAGATGAACCAACTATTGGTCTTCATGAAAGAGATACTGAGAGATTAATTAATATCTTAAAAACCTTAAAAGAAAAAAAGAATACCGTGATAGTTGTGGAGCACGATGAAAAAACCATTTATTCTTCAGATTATTTGGTAGATTTAGGCCCGGGAGCGGGAGTAAAAGGAGGATATGTAGTGGTAAATGGGGAAACAGAAAAAGTAATAGAAAATGAGAAAAAATATAAATCTTTAACTTTGGATTATTTAAGGAAAGAAAAGAAAATTTCTTTGCCTTATTTAAGAAGGCAGAAAATGACAGAAAAACTTCAAATTATTGGCGCAAAAGCCAATAATCTAAAAAATATTAATGTTGAAATTCCTTTAAGAAAATTAGTAGTTATTACCGGTGTTTCTGGCAGTGGAAAATCATCTTTAATTTACGATGTTTTATATAAAAACCTTGTTAAGATTCTTTATCGCCTGTCTGAACCTTTAGAAAATGTTTCTAAAATTTTAGGGGCAGAATATTTAGATAGAGTGGTAATGGTTGACCAAGCGCCAATTGGGAGAACTCCCCGTTCTAACCCAGCAACTTATACCGGTATTTTTACTCCAATTAGAGAATTTTTCGCTTCTCTTGAGGAAGCAAGAGCCAGAGGCTATTCTGCCAGTCGTTTCTCTTTTAATGTAAAAGGAGGGAGATGTGAAGCCTGCGAAGGCGCTGGCTATAAATTAATTGAGATGCACTTTTTACCGCCAGTTTTGGTGGAGTGTGAAGTTTGCCGCGGAAAAAGGTTTAACCGTGAAACACTTCAAGTGAAATACAAAGATAAAAACATTGCTGATGTTTTAAACTTAACAATTGAGGAAGCACTTGAGTTTTTTGACGGAATTTATCCAATTACTGAAAAATTAAAAGTGTTAAAAGAAGTTGGTTTAGGTTATATTCAATTAGGCCAATCAGCCACTACTTTGTCCGGCGGAGAAGCCCAAAGAATTAAACTATCGAGAGAATTAACCCATCCCTTGGGTAAAAGAGTATTATATCTTTTAGATGAACCAACTGTTGGCCTTCATTATTACGACGTAGAAATGCTTTTAGAAGTTTTAAATAAACTAATTGAAAAAGGAAACTCGGTTGTTTTAATAGAACACAATATGCACGTCATTAAAAATGCTGATTATATTATTGATTTAGGCCCCGAAGGAGGAGAAAAAGGCGGTAAATTAATAGCTTTTGGCCCCCCAGAAAAAATAATAGAAAACAAAGATTCTTATACGGGAAAATATCTCAAAAAATATTTTTAGCCACACCCTATGAAAAAAATCCCCCAAAATATTCCACAAAAGCCAGGGGTATACCTTTTTAAAAATAAAAAAGGCGGAGTTTTATATGTCGGGCGGGCGGTAAATTTAAAAAATAGAATAAAAAATTATTTTTCAAAAGGATTAAATCCGCGAATTAAAGAGATGGTTGATTTGGCTCAAAAAATAGAATTTATTACTACCAATAATTTATTAGAGGCAATTATTTTAGAAGCGAATTTAATTAAAAAATATTGGCCAAAATACAATATTAGAGAAAGGGATAACCGTTCGTTTGTTTATATAGCCATTCCGAAAAAAGAATTTACTCACCCAATAATTATCCGCGGTCGCGAACTTAATAAATTTCCTCCAGAAAAAGCAGAGGTTTTTGGCCCTTACAAAAGTTTATCTTTAATAACCGCTGCTTTAAGGATTTTAAGAAGGATTTTTCCCTATAGCACTTGCAAAATAAACTCTCTTAAACCTTGTTTTGATTACCAAATTGGTTTGTGTCCCGGCGCCTGTCTTGGAAAAATTTCAAAAGAAGATTATCAAAAAAACATTGATAATTTAATTCTTTTTCTTAAAGGAGAAAAGAAAACTCTTTTTAAAAAACTTTTAAAAGAAAATCCAGAAAAAATTCAGGCTTTAAAACATATTCAAGATGTTGCCTTAATTTCTAAAGATGAATTTTTAATGGAAAACAAATTTTATCGGATAGAAGGTTATGATATTTCGTATTTCAAAGGAAAAGGAACATATGGCTCGATGGTTGTTTTTATAAATGGCGAAAAATCACCGGAAAATTACCGGCTATTTAAAATTAAAGAAGCGCAACCAAGAAATGACTTGGAGGCTTTAAAAGAAGTTATTTTAAGAAGAATAAAACATTCTGAATGGAGGCTGCCTGATTTAATTGTCATTGACGGCGGAAAACCGCAAATTGACTATTTAGCCAATTTTTTTCAAGAAGCAAAAATCAATATTCCTTTAGTGGGAATTTCCAAATATCAAAATGATAAACTTGTTTTTCCTAAAAAAACAAAAAAGGCTATTAAAAATTTAATAGAAGAACAAAAAGAAACCCTTTTAAAGAGCCGGGAAGAAGCCCATCGTTTCGCGATAAAATTCAGTCGTCACGCATTGACTTTAAAATAAATAACTTTAAGATATTTTGGCTACTTTAAATCAAATCGCTATTACTTTTACCATCTTTTTGGCTTCAATTGTCGGAATTTCTCTGTTGCTTTTTAGTTATCCACAAGTTATCCACATAAACTCTTGATTTAAAAAAAATTTGGCTTATAATTAAATTGCTGCTGCTTAGAAGCCGAAAGGCAACTAAGCAGTAGCACGCTGTCCCTTATGAGCCGCAAGGTAACTAAGAGACAGCATGGTGGTCCTTAGAACGCTGAAAAGCCGACTAAGAACCACCACGCTGCGCTTTTGAAACCGCAAGGTGGAAAAAGCGCAGCATTTTTTATTTTTGACGTTTTTAAAATTAACTGATAAAATTTGAATAAAATAACAAATAATTTTTATGAAAAAAATTACAGAAAAAACAGCCCTGGGAGAACTTTTTAATAACAAGCATTATCTAAAAGTCCTCGCAAAATATAATGTTCCTTGCCTTAGCTGCCCTTTTGCTATTTTTGAAATTCAGCATTTAACTATTAAAGAAGTTTGCAAGGCTTACAATATAGATATGAAAAAACTTTTAAAAGAACTAAATAAAGAGGTTAAAAAAACTACCAAATAATTTGTGGTGAATACTTTAGAAAATTTAGTAGAAAATTTGAAAGAAGAAGGCTGGCTTAAAAACTCAAAAATAATTGAGGCTTTTTTAAAAATTAAAAGAGAGGATTTTGTAATAGACAAAGATTTGGCTTATTACAACACTGCCTTACCAATTGGATTTAGCCAAACTATTTCCCAGCCTTTAGTTGTTGCTTTTATGTTAGAACTTCTTTCTCCAGAAGAAGGAGAAAAAATTTTGGATATAGGGAGCGGTTCTGGCTGGACAACTGCCCTTTTGGCTTATTGTGTGGGAGAGGGTGGTAAAGTAATAGCAATAGAAATTATTCCTGAGTTAAAAGAATTTGGAGAAAATAATGTGAGAAAGTATAATTTTATAGAAAAAGGAATAGTAAAATTTATTTTAGGAGACGGAGAAATGGGATATAAAAAAGAAGCGCCTTATGATAAAATTTTAGTTTCTGCCAGTACCGATAAAATACCCGAGGAATTAAAAAATCAACTAAAAATAGGCGGAAAATTAGTAATGCCGATTAATAATTCAATAGTTCAAATCACAAAAATGAGCGCCAAAGAATTTAAACAAAAAGAATATCCGGGGTTTATTTTTGTTCCCCTTCAATAACTTATTTGACAATAAAATTGAAAGGAGTATACTTAAAGAGGCGTTAAGCAGACGCTATACTCCATAAAAAGACTTGCTATAAACAAGCAGTCAAACCTGCTCCATTAGTTGAGTAAGGAAAGCGGAGTAGGTCGACAAATCACCTAAAATTCAAAAATGAATACTCGACTATACGTTGGAAGTCTTTCTTATGACACGACTGAAGAGGGACTAAAAGATACTTTCTCTCGGGCAGGAACAGTGACTTCGGCAACGATTATTACCGACAAATTCTCCGGCCGTTCAAAGGGTTTTGGTTTTGTTGATATGTCAACAGAAGAAGAAGCCCAAAAAGCTATTGAAATGTTTAATGGCAAAGAATTAGACGGAAGAACAATTGTTGTTTCCGAAGCAAGACCTTTGAAAGAAAGACCTCCGAGAAGATTCCATAGAAGATTTGAAAGATAAACTTCAAAGCTTTCTATCAAAAACTCGCTCTTTAAAAGAGCGGGTTTTTAGTTTATAATGAGAGGAAAGGAAAATAAAAAAAATTATGCTCTCTTTAGGAATTATTGGTTTGCCAAATGTAGGAAAATCCACTCTTTTTAAGCTTTTAACCAAGCAAGAGGTTAATATTCAAAACTATCCCTTTACCACTATTGACCCAAATGTCGCCGTCGTACCAGTTAAAGACGAAAGATTAGATAAGGTAGCCCAGCTTTCTAAACCAGAAAAAATTCTACCAGCAGTAGTTGAATTTTACGACATTGCGGGTTTAGTTAAAAATGCCAACAAGGGCGAAGGTTTGGGCAACCAATTTTTAGCGCAGATTAGAGAAACTAATGCCCTTATTCAGGTGGTTAGATGTTTTGAGGACCCATCAGTAGTTCATTTAGAAGGCGAAGTGAACCCTTTGCGGGACATTGAAATTATTAATACCGAACTAATTTTAAAAGATTTAGAAACATTAAATAAAAGAATAAATAAAATTCAAAAAGAAGCAAAAACAGGGCAAAAAGAGGCCCAAAAAGAATTAGAAATTTTAACCCAAATTAAAAATGAATTAGAAAAAGGAAATCTTTTTTTTTCGGTTTTTGCTGATGAATTTCTAAAAGAGCCGGGGGTAAAAGATTTAAATCTTTTAACTAGTAAAAAGCAAATTTATTTATTAAATACAAATTCTTTAGCCAAACAAATACCCCAAGAAGTTATTGAAAAAATTAAACAAATAAAAGGGGAGTATTTTGTGGCAGATTTAAGTCAAAATCCAGATTTGAGCGATTTAATCAAAAAGGCCTATGAAATTTTAAATCTAATTAGTTTTTTCACAATTGTGGGAACAAGCGAAGCGCACGCCTGGCCAATCCCCAAAGGAACAAAAATGATAGAGGCCGCAGGAATGATTCATTCTGATTTTCAAGAAAAGTTTATAAAAGCCGAAGTGATTAACTGGCAAAAATTATTGGAAATAGGGGATTGGCACAAAGCACGAGAAAAAGGATTAGTCAAAATCGAAGGAAAAGATTATATAGTTCAAGACGGAGATGTAGTAATAATTAAACATCGCTAACAAAAATTTGTAATTTATTATGACTATGGATATCAATATCAAAACAAAAAAAATAATATTTTCTGGAAACGTCCAAGGAGTAGGTTTTCGTTTTAACACTTGGCGTTTTGCCCGAAAATTAAAACTAACTGGCTGGGTACAAAATGACTCAGAAGGCACTGTTACGGTTATTGCCCAAGGAGAAGAAAAAAATATAAAAGCTTTGATTAATTATCTTAAATTACTCTATAAACAAAACATAGAAGAAATAAAAGAAGAAAATATAACCCTTCAAAATTGCCAAAAATTTGAAATTAAAAAATAAAATTCAAAAAAATTAAAAAATAAAAAATAATTATTAACAGTGATTTTTACAATTGACTCAAGTAAATATATCTTATGGACAAAACATTCACAAGAAAAAATGGCATTTTATAGATTGTCAAAAAGCAAAATAAAAAGGGTTTTAAAATTTCCAAAAAGAACTGAGAAAGGAATTGTTCCAGAAACAATTGCCTCAATGCAACCAGCCGGCTCAAAAAAACACCCTTATGAAATTTGGGTGATGTACCAAATAAAATCTCAAAATTCAAATCCCAAATCCAAAAATTCCAAACAAATTAAAAAAAGAAAAATTATAATTATTAGCGCCTGGAAATATCCAGGAGTTTCTAAACGCGGGGAACCAATTCCTGTTCCTCAAGATATTTTAGAAGAAATTCTTATAAGCTATACTTGAAGAGACTTGACTTTTAAAAATTTATTTGCTAAACTGGAAATGCACCCTTAGGGAATCTATTGAAAACGGTGGGGACCCTATGGGTGCATTTTTTAAAGAAACAAAAGGGAAATATGCCGAATTTAAGGCATTTTAGAAAGAGGATTTTCAAAGGAAGATTATTTTTCCTTTGAGCCCCGCAGAGGGTCAATTAGTAAAATAAATTTTTTCTCTCTTCAAAGTAATTTTTTTAAAATTGGCAATTTAAAGCGCCAATTTTTTATTTTTGAATCTCTCTTTAACAAAAGAAAAAATGAAGTATTATTATTGTAACCATCTTGGCTAGTACTGGTCATCTTTTCTTCTTCCGCTTTCCTATAAAAACTAAAAAAGAGAATCATAGGGCCCTTTGTTATCATTTAATTGCTTTATTAAAAGAAAAATTTATTATATAATATTTGTGTTATCAAAATATGTTAAAAGAGGATTTTGAAAAATTAGTAATAGAGGTAACAAAAAATCTTCCTTCAAAATTTTTAGAAAAACTAAAAAATGTCGCTATTGTTGTTCAAGAAGAACCGGATAAATACCAATTAAAACAAGGAGGATATTTAAGAAATGCCTTTCTTTTGGGGCTTTATGAAGGAGTGCCGCAGAATAAAAGAGGTTATTATAACCGCGCCTTGCCAGATAAAATTTCTCTTTTTCAAAAAAATATCGAGAAGATTTCGGGAGGGGAAATTGAAAATATTAAAAAAGTGATTAGAAACACTTTATGGCATGAAATTGGTCATCATCTTGGTTTTACCGAAGAAGAACTTCAAAAATTAAAACCAAAAAGTTAAAACACCTCCCACTTATTTTTTCTTCACGATCGTTTAAAGAAAATAACTTTAAGATTTTCCAAATTCTAAATTATAAATTCTAAAATTAAACTTATGTATGTAATCAATAGCCAGGGACAACAAGAACCTTTTTCTTTTAAAAAAATTTATATTAGCGCTCAAAGAGTCGGGGCATCTAAACCATTAGCAAGAAATATTGCTAAAAAAATTCAACAAGAGGCCTATCCGGGAATTACCACTAAAGAAATTTATCAAAAAATTCGCGAGGCCTTGCTTAAAGAAGAACCAGTTTACGGAATGCGTTATTCTTTAAAAGAAGCGATTAGGCGCTTAGGACCAAGCGGTTTTCCCTTTGAAAAATATATTGGGGCGATTTTTAGAACTTTAGGATTCAATGTCTTGCTTCATCAATTTGTTAATGGCAAATGTATCAGTAATTATGAAATTGATTTTTTGGCAAAAAAAGAAAAACAATTGATTATTGGCGAATGCAAGTACCATTCTTTAGCGGGTAATCGTGTTGATTTAAAAATTGCTTTAGCAAATTATGCGAGATTCCTTGATATTAAAAATGGCGACTTCTTTAAAACAGATTTAATGAAAAAACTCAAACTTCGAACAATGCTTATAACTAATACCAAATTTACTTCTCAGGTTATCCAATATGCCCAGTGTTATAAAATTGATTTAATCGGCTGGCGTTATCCAGAGTTAAGAGGATTAGAATATCTTATTGAGTCAGAAAAACTCTATCCCATTACTATTTTGCCCTCGATTAATGAACATATTTTGACACATTTGGCCAATTATCATTTAATGCTGGTTAAAGACATAATTGGAAAAGAATGTGCCAAAAAACTTTTAAAAATCGGCTTAAAACAAGAAGAAATTGAAACCCTTCAAAAAGAAGCGAATTTATTATTAAGTTATACTAACAATGATAAACGATTCTCTCTCTAAATTATTTGCAAAACTGGCGTTTTTTTTAGAGATGGAGGGAATTCCTTTTAAACCTCAGGCTTATGAAAAGGCGAGTTTAATTATTCAATCTTTAGATAAAGATATTTCCGAGATATATCAAAAAGAAAAAAGAGAAGGCTTAAGAAAAATTCCTTCAATTGGCGAGGGGATAGCAGACAAAATTGAAGAATTTATCAAAACAGGGAAAATCAAAGAACTGGAAAAATATGAGAAAAAATATCCGGTGGAGGTAGAGGAGATAATAAAAGTTGAAGGAATCGGTCCAAAAACTATTAAAACTTTATATCAAAAATTGAAAATTAAAAATTTAAAAGATTTAGAAAAAGCAGCCGAAAAGCACAAAATTAGAAAACTGGAGGGTTTTGGCGAAAAAAGCGAAAAAAATATTTTGGAAGCGATTAATTTTTTAAAACGTTCTTCGGGAAGATTTCTTTTAGGAGATGCTTATTATTTAGCAGAAGAAATTATTGAAAAATTAAAAGAATTAAAGGAAGTGGAAAAAATTATTGCCTGTGGTTCTTTAAGGAGAATGAAAGAAACAATTGGCGATATTGATTTATTGGTGACTATCAAAAAATCAGCAAAAGATGGGGCAAAAAAAATAATGGATGCTTTTATAAATTTAGATGGCATAATAAAAATCTGGGATTATGGATTTAAAAAATCATCAGTAAGATTTGAAAAGGGAATTGATGCTGATTTGCGAGTGGTAGAGGACTATGAATTTGGTTCTGCTTTACAATATTTTACTGGCTCAAAAGAGCATAATATTATTTTAAGAAAAATTGCTATTGAAAAAGGGATGAAACTAAATGAATATGGCTTGTTTAAAAAAATTAAAGGAAAGTGGAAAAGAATAGCTGGAAAAGACGAAGAAGGAATCTATAGGGCGCTAAAAATGGCTTATATTGAACCGGAAATGAGAGAGGATACTGGTGAAATCGAATTGGCTTTAAAAAATCAATTACCAAAAATAATTGGCTATAATGATATCAAAGGAGATTTGCATTGCCATTCTAATTGGGATGGTGGAGCAAATCCCATTGAAGAAATCGCCAAATCAGCAATGCTTCTGGGGTATGAGTATATGGGAATTTCTGACCACACTAAATTTTTAAGGATCGAACACGGATTGGATGAAAAACAACTTTTAGCCCAACATAAAGAAATACAAAAAATAAATTCCAAATTCAAAAATCAAAATTTAAAATTCCGTTTTCTCCATGGCTGCGAGGCAAATATCTTAAATGACGGGAAATTGGATATCGATGATAAAGTTTTGGCTAAACTTGATTATGTGATTGCTGGAATTCATTCCAATATGAAAATGTCAAAGGAAGAAATGACCGAAAGAATAATAAAAGCAATTAAAAATCCTAATGTTGATATAATTTCTCATCCAACCGGAAGATTAATAAATCGCCGGGATGAATATCTAATAGATTTTGACAAAATTCTTCGAGTCGCCAAAGAGTATAAAGTGGCTTTAGAAATAAATTCTTTTCCTGATAGATTAGATTTAAATGATAAAAACATTAGAAAAGCGATTGATTTTGGGGTAAAATTAGTAATAAATACTGATTCCCACCACATTGACCAATTAAAATTTATGAAATTTGGCATTGCCCAAGCAAGAAGGGGCTGGGCAAAAAAAGAAGATATTATCAATAGTTGGCCATTGGAACAATTATTAAAGTTCTTTAAAAAGATAGAAGAGTAGAATGAATTAAGAATTATGGAAAATAAATTTCAAATTCCAAATTTTTATTTTTTCCACACGATCGTAGAGAAAAAATAACTGGAAACTTGGTTAAAAAATTATAAAATTAAAAATTCTAAAATTATAAAATTAAAAATTCCAAATTAAAAAATATGTATATTAAATGGTTTAAAGATATCAGTATTAAAGATGTTCCTCTGGTAGGAGGAAAAAACGCTTCTTTGGGCGAAATGATTCGCGCTCTTTCTAAAAAGGGGATTAATATCCCTAATGGTTTTGCTATCACAGCCCAGGCTTATTTTGATTTTTTAAAAGAGGGTGGAATTTACAATGAAATTAAAAATATCTTAGCCACTACTAATTTAAAATATATCAAAGAACTTCAAAAAGCAGGTAAACAAATTAGAAATTTAATCCTAAAAACTCCTCTTCCTAAAAAATTAGAAAAAGAAATAATCAAGGCCTATAAAAGCCTTTCAAAAGAATACAAAGAAGAAAATGTTGATGTGGCGGTTCGCTCTTCTGCCACCGCCGAAGATTTACCCTCCGCCTCTTTTGCAGGTCAACATGAGACATATTTAAATATCCGAGGGGAAAAACAACTTCTTGAAGCAGTTAAAAAAAGTTATGCTTCTTTATTTTTAGACCGGGCAATTACTTATCGAATAGAAAAGGGCTTTGACCATTTAAAAGTGGCAATTTCAACCGGCGTGCAAAAAATGGTTCGTTCTGATTTAGGGAGCTCCGGAGTAATGTTTACTTTAGACACCGAAACAGGATTTAAAGATGTAATTGTTATCAACGGAATTTATGGCTTAGGGGAATTAATTGTTAAAGGGAAAATTACCCCCGATGAATTTATTGTGTTTAAACCAACCCTTCTAAAAGGTTTTAAAGCAATTATTAGAAAAGATTTAGGAAGAAAAACTATCAAATATATTTATAATCCAAAAGGAGGAATAAAAGAGGTTGCTGTTTCTTTAAATAAGCAATATAAATTTTCTTTATCTGATGAAGAAATTTTAACTTTAGCAAACTGGGGGGTAATGATTGAAAATCATTATTCAACGAAAAACAAAAAATGGACGCCCCAAGATATTGAATGGGCAAAAGATGGCAAAACTGGCCAATTATTTATTGTTCAAGCAAGACCTGAAACTGTTCATTCAAGAGAGGATAGTAATGTGTACAAAGAGTATATTGTTCAAACTAAAAAGAAACCTATCCTTTTGGGAATTGCTATAGGCAGCAAGGTTGGTTATGGTAAAGCCAGAGTAATAAAATCTATAAAAGAATTACCAAAACTTAAAAAAGGCGAAGTTTTAGTGACAAAAATGACTGATCCTGATTGGACTTCAGCAATGCCTTTGGCTTCGGCGATTATCACTGACGAAGGAGGAAAAACTTGCCATGCGGCAATCATCTCTAGGGAATTGGGGATTCCTTGCGTTGTTGGTACAAAAAAAGCAACAAAGTTATTAAAAACAGGAAGGGAAATTACCGTTGATTGTAGTTCAGGCGCAGAAGGAAAGGTTTATCAGGGAAGAGTACCTTTTAAAATAAAAACTTACGAACTAGAAAAAATTCCTGATTTAAAAACAAAAATATCAATTAACATTGGCGCCCCAGATATTGCTTTTCAAACTTCCTTTATCCCAAATGATGGCGTAGGTTTAGCCAGAGAAGAATTTATTATTGCGGAAAAAATTAAAGTGCATCCTTTGGCTCTTTATCATTATAAATCTTTAAAAGATAAAAAGCTCAAAAGACTAATCGAAAAAATTACCATTGAACATCAAGATAAAAAAGAATACTTCATCAAAGAATTAGCCGAGGGAATTGCCCAAATTGCCGCTGCTTTTTATCCAAAAGAAGTTATCGTTAGGTTTTCTGATTTTAAAACAAATGAATATCGTCAATTAATCGGCGGAGAATTGTTTGAGCCAGAAGAAGAAAATCCAATGCTGGGTTGGCGCGGTGCTTCTCGTTATTATGACAAAAGATACAAACCAGCCTTTGAAATGGAATGCTTGGCAATGAAAAGAGCAATTGAAAAGTTTGGTTTAACAAATATCAGTGTGATGGTACCGTTCTGCCGGACATTAAAAGAAGGGAAATTAGTAAAAGAAATTATAAAAAAATATTTACCGGAAACAAAAATTTATGTGATGGCAGAGATTCCTTCTAATGCCCTACTTATTAACGAGTTCTTGGATATTTTTGATGGAATGAGTATTGGTTCAAATGATTTAACCCAATTGGTTTTGGGTATTGACCGCGATAATGCTGACTTAGCTAAAATTGGCAACGAAAACAATGAAGCCGTAAAAAAGATGATTAAAGAAATTATTCGGGTTTGCAGAAAAAGAAAAAAATATGTGGGAATTTGTGGCCAAGCACCGAGTGATTATAAAGAATTTGCTAATTTTCTCGTAAAAGAAGGAATTACCGCCATTTCCTTAAATCCTGATACTGTCATAAAAACCATTCTTTATCTCTCAAAAAAAGATTTTAATAATTATGGTAAAAATTGAAGAAATTAAATTAGAAATTATAAAGGATTCGCGAAATGAAAATACCTTGCAAGCAACAATTAAAAGCGGAAATTTTACGGCTACTTCTAGTATCCCCAAAGGAAAAAGTAGGGGAGAGAAAGAGGTTTTTTTAGCGCCAATTGATAAAGTTTTACTAAATTTCGAAAAAATTAAATTTCAAATTCTTAACCATTCTTTTAGCTCTTTATTTGATTTTGACAAATTTTTAATTAATCTAGACGGCACTTTAAACAAACAAAATTTAGGGGGAAATTTAACTTTAGTTTTATCTCAAGCCTTTGCCAAACTATTAGCTCAGTTGAAGCAGAAAGAACTTTGGCAAATTTTAGAAGAAGAATTTTTTATTCTCAATCCTTCCCTTGAACAAAATTTATCTAAAAATAAAAAAGCGCCTTATTTTTTCTTCAATATTTTAAATGGCGGGCAACATGCTCCTTATGGTCCTTATATCCAAGAATACCTTATTATTCCTTTAACCAATAACCCTTACCAGTCATTAGTCACCGCAACAGAATTCTTTCAAAATCTTAAAATATATATCACTCAGAGATACGCTCAATGTCAAACCGGCGATGAAGGAGGAGCGCTTTTGCCAGAAAACGATTACGAACAGCCACTTAAAATTTTTGAGCAAATCAAAAATGAAATGAAAAATAAAAATAGATTAGAGATAGATATTGCTTTTGGCTTGGATATCGCTGCTTCTTCTTTCTATCGTCCTGAAGAAAAAAATTATCATTTAGCTCCGGGGTTATCTTTAACTAATTCAGAATTATTAGAAATTTACCAGTATCTTTCAGATTTCTATCATCTTTTTTCCATTGAAGACCCATTTGAAGAAAATGATTTTGAGAGTTTTGGCGAGTTAAATAAAAAAATAGGGGAGAGGACTTTAATTATTGGCGACGATTTAACTGTAACAAATAAAGAAATACTCCATAAAGCCATAGAAAAAAATTCTCTTGGGGCAGTTATAATAAAACCAACACAAATTGGCACCATCACCGAAACTTTAGAAACTATTGGTTTGGCTCAAAGAAAGGGAATTAAGACAATAATTTCTCATCGTAGCGCCGAAACAATGGATGATTTTATTGCTGATTTAGCAGTTGCTACTAAAGCTTTTGGTTTAAAAGCCGGGGCTCCACAAACACCCGAAAGAGTGGTAAAATATAAGAGGGTAATACAAATTTTTAAACTATATTAAAATTATGAAAAAAGTTGCTTTTGTAGAAACTTCGGGCTGGGAAAAAGAGTATTTAAATTCTTTTCCTGATTTTATTGAAATTGCTGATTTATATAGCGAAAAAATAGATGGAGAAAACGCAGAAAAATTTCAGGATTACGAAATTATTTCTTGTTTTATTAACTCAAAACTAAATAAAGAAACAATTGATAAACTTCCTAATCTTAAATTTATTTCTACGCGTTCAACCGGCTTTGACCATATTGATATAGAGTATGCCAAACAAAAGGGGATAGAGGTGTCTAATGTGCCATCTTATGGCAGTCATACAGTAGCGGAATATACCTTTGCTTTACTTTTATGTTTAATAAGAAAAATATATGATGCTTATCATCGGGTAAGAGAAACTGGAGTTTTTACTACCGACGGCTTAAAAGGAAAAGAACTTTATAATAAAACAATTGGAGTTATTGGCACAGGAAAAATTGGAATAAATGTAATTAAGATAGCAAAAGGTTTTGAAATGAATGTTCTATCTTATGATAAATATCCCAATGAAGAATTAGCGCAAAAACTGGGATTTAAATATGTTTCTTTAGAAGAGTTATTAAAAAACTCTGATGTTATTACCCTTCATGTTCCTTACAATTCAGAAACTCATCATTTAATAAATAAAACCAATATTTTTCTCATTAAAAAAGGAGCCTATTTAATAAATACTAGCCGCGGAGGAATAGTTGAAACTGAAGCTTTATATGAGGCTTTAAAATCTAATCATTTAGCTGGCGCAGCCTTAGATGTTTTAGAAGAGGAGGGGGTTATAAAAGAAGAACAGGAACTTTTAACAAAAAACACCCTTTCGCCAGAAACCTTAAAAACAACTATCTTAAATCATCTATTTATTGATTTGGATAATGTAATAGTTTCTCCCCATAATGCTTTTCATACTGATGAGGCGTTATATAATCTTTTGCAAACTTCGGTCGAAAATATCTATAATTATTTAAAAGGCCAGCCAACTAATTTGGTTTAAAATTATTATATGGATTGGGGACAATTTACTAATCAAGCGAGCCAATTCTTTATAGATGTTTTAAAAGAACTGGACTTGATTATCAATAAAATCTTTGTTGAGGGAATTATCAGCCATTTTATAGTCTTACTTAAATCTATAGGGAAAATTCTTGTTGCTATTCTAGAAATAATTATTAAGTTATTAAAACCATTGGTAAAATAGTTTTCTTTTGTTTTAAAATTTTAAAATCTAAAATCCAGGAGCACTTTTCAATTTTTAATAGGGGAAATACTTGACAGCCTAATTTTTGGCTGTATAATAAAGATATTAAACTTCGCATAATATACCTTTAGCGAAATTAAGCCTACTTAAATAAAGTCCTATTTAATACCTCACTTCTTTCTCCTCCTCCCCACCAATTTTTAAAATTCACCAAAATTAATAGATTTTATAAAATAAAATTCTCTTTATGAAAAAAATAAATAAATCAATAATTGATTTAATAGATGAATTCTTTGAATATTTAGATATTGAAAAAGGTCTTTCTCATAATAGCCAAATTACCTATTCCCGTTTTATTAAAAAATTCCTTGATTGGCTTAAAAAAAATAATCTAAAAGATTTAAGGCCCCATGAATTAACTACTGAGCATTTATGGAAATATCGGGTCTTTCTTTCTCAAACCTATAACAAAAACAAAAAAGAACCATTAAAAAGAACCTCAATTAATTATTATCTGATTGCTTTAAGGGGTTTATTAAATTATTTTGCTGATAGAGATATTCAAAGCTTGCCCGCAGAAAAAGTGAAATTATTTAAAGAAAAAAAAGGAAGGAGTATTAAGTTTCTAACAATAGAGCAAATTCAAAAATTACTTGATGCGCCAGATGTCTCAAATGTCATTGGTTTAAGGGATAAAGCAATTTTAGAGGTGTTGTTTTCTACTGGATTAAGAGTTTCTGAATTAGTCAGTTTAAATCGTGATCAAATTAAAATAGAAAATCTAAACGAGGATTTAGAAATTAATGTTATTGGCAAAGGAGGAAGAATTAGGCCTGTTTATTTATCACCCCGCGCATTAAGAGCCCTAAAAGATTATTTAGAAACAAGAAAAGATAAAAATAATGCTTTGTTTATAAATTATAAAGGACCTACACCATTAGACAGATTAACCCCTCGCTCAGTGGAAAATATTGTTAAAAAATACGTAATCAAGGCCGGAATATCTATCCCAGCCAGCCCTCATACCTTAAGACATAGTTTTGCCACTGACCTTTTAACCCAAGGAGTAGATTTAAGATTAGTGCAAGAGTTTTTAGGCCATAAGAATATTGCCACTACTCAAATATACACCCATATTACCTCTAAACAACTTAAAGATATTCATAAAAAATTCCACAGCGGCAGCAAGCTAAAATAAAAAACCGGGCAAGTCATCACCTCTTTATTTCTGCCCGGTTTTATCTTTTTATGATATCATAGTCTAAAATATGATATCATAGTCTAAAAAATCTTTGTCTAAAATATGATATCATAGTCTAAAAAATCTTTAGGAGAGGGGGGAATCTTATAATAACGCCCACAATAAGGACATTTAATTACAAGACGCCCTGCAATCTCTTTTACCCTCCTTGCTTTTAACAAATCAAAAATTTCATCAGGAATAGAATTACAAAATGGACATTTGAGCCATGAGAAGTCAGGAGGATTAGTGATTAATAGATGTATTGCTTTTTTCTTTAATTTCTGAAACAAAACACTATCTTCCAGAAAAAAATCATTAACTTTTTTCACTGTCAGTATTTCTACTCCATTAGATAATTTTCTACAAATCTCAAAAATAAGTTCCTCACCTGTTGGAAGAACAAATTTCACACCTACCATTTCGCCTATTTTTGTAATGTCGGGAATAATTTCAACAAATGCTTTCTTACCTATAGACATTTCACGTTTCCTCCTTCTATTCGATAATTATTACCATCAAATCTATATTCTAAAGGACCTTCAATTATAGGTATCATTAAATCTATTAGTGTCTTTATCTGTTGTCTCAATTTTCTTACTTCTTTTTCTTCTAAATTTAATACTATCTTTTCTACTCTTCTAATCTTTTCTAGGTCTTGGGGGTAATCAATAAAATGGGCTTTAATAGTATTGAGATTTTTAACTTCCTTTAAATTTAAATAGCTTTTCCCAAAAAGAAATTCTCTACAAAGGGCATTTAATTCTGCAACATCTTTTATTGAATCATAAAGCCCTATTATTTCTATAAAAAATTTCTCTAGAATATCTGCAATTCTCTTTTTTTCTTTCATTAGTATTTTTGCTTTTTTTAAGGCCCATTTGCCGATATCTATATCTTTCTTTTTTATTTCCTCAATTTTTTTATCTGCCTTTTCTTTGCATAATTCTATATCATTAATAATAACATCTAATTTTTTCGTTGGTTCTTTTTTTAACTCATTTATCAAAGAGCCAAATTTCTGTTTCCATAAATCTAATTCTTCCAACTCTCCCAAGAATTTTATTTCTATTCCTTTTATTTTTCTTAAGGTTGTAATATACCTACTTAGAATGTGAATTAAATACATTCTAATTCCGGCGGCAAGATTTCTAATTTTCCTCTTGTATGATATCAACCCCTTTTTCTGGGCACTTTTAGTAATTTCTCCTATGGTTCCATCAATAAAAATTAAAAAATCAGCATCCCATATTGAAGAACCAAAAGGAATGGTCCCAATTATCCTCAACTCACCTACCTCCCTTTTCTTTTTCATTACTCACCTCCTTTATCTTTTAAAATTATCTTTGCTAAATTCATAACTCTCTTATATTCTTCTTTAGAGAGTCTCATACTTAAAGTACCCTCCTCAAAAAACTCTGGATAAAAACCCCTATCGCCATTTTCCAATTCTTCTCTTTCAAACCTACACATAAGGTATTCCCCCCCTTGATTAACTGCTAATATCTTTACATACTCATTATTTTGTCCTCTAATTATAATCCTGCCGTCAATCACTTCAATTTTTTCTGAAGGTAACAAAATCAAGTATAAATCCTTCCATAAATATTGGGGATAGAAAATGACTCTATCCCCAACTTGAATAACTTTATTTTCCATCCTCTGTAAACCCTGTAGTTCGATATTTCTATTATCTTCTTGATTTTTACCAAAAGGCAACATTCTTGAACGGGGTTTTCTTTTCTTTTTTGTATCAACTAATTTACTACCAGTAATTTTAATATTTTGACTATCTATTTTAACTTTTATGTTAGTATCACTAACCGAAGGAAATCTCTTTTTACACTCTCTAATAGCAATTTTTTTAGCAATTGCAATGGCGACGTTTTTTTGAGGGGCAACTACCCTAATAACTTTCTTCTTAAAAGAAACAGTTTTCTCTCCCACTTGACAGGAAATTTCCACAGCCAATTGATAAAAATACTTTCTTACTTTCATTTCAATCCTCCTTTTTCCCCTTTTTGGGGAAATAAATATAAAAATATAAATCTATTTAGTTTTCAAAGTTCAAGAATGCTTTATTATCTCATAAATATAATATTTTGTCAAATAAATTAAAACAATGGTTTTTGTTGTAAAATAAACAAAAAAATGATAAAATTATTAATAAAACACTCGATTAGGATCTAGAATTTAACATTGAGGATAAATTTATGCGTATTTCTTATTCTGCTTTAGAATCATTTCAAACTTGTCCTTTAAAATATAAATTCAGCCAGATAGATAAAATAAAAGAACCAAAAACAAAAGAGCAAGTATTTGGAAATTATTTGCATCAAGTTTTAAGATGGTTTTACGAAAAAGACCCCCGCTTCCCTACTCTAGAAGAACTAATCGATTATTACTATAAACACTGGCCAAAAGAAAGTGAAGGGTATAAATGGGAAGAAGATTTAGAAGAAAAAGCCTATTTTGAAGAGGGTTTAAGAATTTTAAAGGATTATTACAAAGTAAACTTTCCGGTAAAAAGCATTATTTTAGATTTGGAAACGAAATTTGAAGCTGTTATTGATGAAAAACCAAATGAGCCAGGCGGCCTTCATATTTTAACCGGCATCATTGACAGAGTTGATAAATTGCCCAACGGTTCTTTGGAAATCATTGATTATAAAACTTCAAAAAGAATGAATTCAAAAAGTGAAATAGATAAAAATCTTCAGCTTTCTATTTATGCTATCGGTTTAAAACACCGCTGGCCAAAAATTAATTATGAACAAATGAAATTTAGTCTTTACTTCCTTAAATTTAATGAAAAAATAGAAAGCCAGCGAACAGAGGAAGATATAAAAAAAGCAGAGGAAAAAATAATAGATTTAATCCACCAAATTCAAAACAGCTCTTTTGAACCAAAACCAAGCGCTTTTTGCCACTGGTGCGGGTATAAATCAATCTGCCCTGTTTGGCGACATTTGTATGATTACAAAGACAAAAAAGATATTAAAGATATCGAAATAGAAGAAAAAATAGATGAATATTTCGCTCTTAAAGAACAAGAAAAAGAAATTAAAGAAAAATTAAAAGATTTAAAAAATATTATTGATGTTTATTCTTTAACAAAAGGATTAAAGAGGGTCTATGGAAAAAATGGTTATTTTAGCCAAAGCATCATTAATAAAGTATCTTATGATTTTAAAAAAGTTAAAGAAGTTTTAGAGCCCTTGGGCAAATGGGAAGAAGTATTGATAATTGATTCCCAAAAATTAGAAAAAGTATTAAAAGAAATTCCCGCTCCTTTGCGGGAAGAAATTGAAAAAGCAAAAAATATTGAAAAAAAATATCGGTATTTAGAAGCAAATGATAAACCGAAAGAAGAAATAGAGGAAGAACTCCAGAAATAATTTGTTATTTTAATCGCAGCGGGAATTATAGATATATCCCCTACTTTCTGCTTCTTCTTTGGTTTGAAAATATATTTTATTTTTCTCGCTTAAAATTTTTGCCAATGGACAATCTATTGGGTAATAATATTTTCCTTTCAAACTGGCAACATAACCGCTCTCCCCTTTTTGATTCACTAAATTTTTATCATTTTCTAAATTAAAAAGTAGATCTTTTTCCACAATAAGAGGCGGCCTTTGAAAAAATCTCCCGCCAACAATTATTCCCAAAGAAAAACTCAAGCTTAAAAGCAATATTTCAAAAAATAATAAAATCCAATTTCTTTTGACAAATTTCCAAAAATTTGTTAGCATATAATTAATTATAAATTAAACACAATTTTTTCCTAAGTTTTTACTACTATGGCTCACACAAAATCAGGTGGTTCAACAAGGTTAGGCCGAGACTCGACTGCTAAAAGATTAGGGGTCAAAAAATTTAATGGTGAACTGGTAAAACCGGGGAATGTTTTAGTAAGACAGCGAGGCACTAAATGGCATCCGGGAAAAAATACCAAACTGGGGAAAGATGACACCATTTATGCTCTCAAAGAAGGAATTGTTAAATTTGAAAACAAAAGAAAAATTACTTTTACTGGCAAAACAAAGAGAATAGCGGTGGTAAATGTTATTCCTTTAAAAGAGAAGTAATTCTAATTTTTAATTTAGTTTTTATATCATTTAAAAATTCAATCGGTATTTCATAAAACCCTTCTTGTCTCAAGGGTTTTTCTAATTTAATATCTTCTTCATTTAAAATTATTCCTCTTTTTTCAAGTTCTTTGATTATTCTTTGCTTATTTAAAGAATCATAAGCCTCTCCGCCTTTTTTTTGAAACTTCAAAGGAATTTCTAAAATTATTTTGCTTATTTCCTCGGCCACGCGTATCTTTTCTTTTCTATTTTTTTCTTTGAGTTCTTTTTGTTTTGCTTCTTCTTTTTGTTTCTCCAAAAGAATTGTTTCAGTTGTTTTTTTCGCCAAATTATTCTTAAAAAGAAAATTTAAAGCATAACCATCTTTTACTTCTTTAATTTCTCCTTTATTACCTAGCCCTTTTACATCTTTTAAAAGAACTACTTTAATCATAGATTTTATAGCCCTTTTAAAATTTCAACTGCCTTATTTAACTGAATGTCTTTTGCCAAATTAATTTCTGAATAAGCACTTAAATCTTCTTCGTTTTTAACTTCGATATCCGGGGACAAACCATTGCCTTCTATTAATGTGCCATTAGGAGTCAACCAGCGGGCAATAGTGATTTTTACGGTATTATTATCTTTTAAAGCAACTAATTCCTGAACTGAACCTTTTCCAAAACTCTTTGTGCCAATTAATTTTACTCCCCTATTATCTTTTAAGGCGCCGGCTAAAATTTCCGAAGCAGAAGCAGTCCCTTCATTAATTAAAACCACAGTTTTTATATCTTTTAGAAGGCCGGGGCCCGGAGAATGGTATATTTTTATTTCTCCGTTTCCCAAATCTTCTTTTAAAACCACTTCCCCTTTATTCAAGAACCAACCACTTACATCAACTACTGCTTCGAGATAACCCCCCGGATTATTTCTTAAATCTATAATTAAACCCTGTGGTTTGTTAAAAGCAATTTTTAAGGCTGTTTGGTAAAAACTATTAAACAAAGGTTGATTAAAATTATAAATTCTTAAATAGCCGATGTTGTCATCTATTATCTGCCATTTTAAAGAAGGAACGCTAATTTTTTCTCTCTTTAAATTAAAAACCTTCGCCTTATCCCAACTTGAGCGGTAAATTAAAAGTTTAACTTCTGTTCCTTCTGGCCCGCGAATTAAGCGCGCTGCCTCAAAAGGAGTTAAATTAGATGTATCTTGATCATCAATCTGTAAAATTTTATCAAAAGGCATTAAGCCGGCTCTGCTTGCTGGCGTATCAGGCAAGGGGGTTAAAACCACTAAAAAACCATCTCTTTTATCAATTTCCATTCCCACGCCAAAAAACTCGCCGCTTAATTCTTCTGTTAAATAGCGAGAACTGGTAGTATTATAAAATTCAGAATAAGGATCATTTAGAGATTGAACCAAGCCACTGGCAGCGCCCTCAATCATTGATTGAGTATCTAAATTATTTCTTCCTACATATTTTTCTAAAATTACTTGCCAAACATCCCATAATAAGGATAAATCGCCAAGAGGTAACTCTTTTGGAGGCTCTTTGTTAATAATTTTCTCAAAGGGTGAAGGAAGGTTTGCTTTCCAGCCCCAACGGCTGCCTTCAATAAAACCAATAAAAAAAGCGGTGCCAATTAAAATTGGAATTAAGGCAACAAGAAAAATTTTCTTTAAAGATTTTTTCATTGATTTATTTCTATTATACCTCTAAAAAAAATAACTGTCAAAAATTACTCTCTGGAAAAAAAATAAAATTTCGATTATAATATAATTATGAATCAAAGACTCTTTATTGCGATAAAGCCGCCAGAAGAGATATTAGAGGAAATTCTTAAATATCAAAAAGAAGTTTCTAAATATCGTGGTTTTAGATTGGTGGAAAAAGAAAATCTTCATCTAACCCTGATATTTCTCGGTTATGTTAAACAAGAAGAAGTTCCAACAATCATTGAAATTTTAAGCAAAATAAGCCAAAAATATCAGCCGTTTTCTCTTAATCTTTCCTTATTTGATTATGGGCCTAATTTAAAATCTCCCCGCTTAATTTGGTTAGAAGGCGAAGCGCCAAAAAATTTTATTTCTTTAAAAAGAGAAATAGAAAAAGAATTAGAGAGAAACAAAATCGCTTTTGATAAAGAAAAGAGAAACTTTAAAACCCATATTACTGTTTTAAGAATCAAGAAAGACTTCCTAAAACATCTTCCCATAAGAGAGGAAATTATTAAAAAAACAAATCTAAATTTTGAGGCAAAATCGTTTAAATTAATGGAAAGTAAATTATCACCTTTTGGCGCTCAATATCTTGAATTAGAAACTTTCAATTTTAAAAATTTTAAATGACTAGCCATAATCTTAAAATTTCAAAAATACTTAAAGATATCAGCCGTCTTTTAGAAATAAACAGTGTCCCTTTTAAACCAAGGGCTTATTTAAAAGCAGCCATTGCCATCGAAGGATTAAAAGAAGATATTAAGGATATTTATAAAAAAGGTGGAAGAAAAGCCCTAGAAGAGATTAAAGGAATAGGTAAAAGCATCGCCACGAAAGTTATTGAATATTTAGAAAAAGGAAAAATAAAATATTATGAAGAATTAAAAGAAAAAACCGCTATTCGTGATATCATTACTTATTATTTTAAAACAAAAGGTGTTAGTTTAGAACAATTAAAAAAAGATAGCCGCAAGAAAAAAATAATTTATTCCCGCTTTACAAAACCAGCAAAAGAATTATTGACTCTTGCCGGTTCAGTTGAAAAAGCGAAAGAAGCAATTGAAAAAGTAGCCCAATGGGCAAAGTCGCGCAATTTGGACTATGCTATTGAAACTGTATTTAAAAAATGGCTGGAATTAGATAGATTAAAGCCAAAAGAAATCGTCAAAAAGCCCTATTATCAGGGGAAACCAATGGTTTTTTCAGAAACGCGAAAAAAGTGGTATGTGATTGATGACAATGGTGAATGGTTAGAATTCGCTGGCAAAAAATCAGATATTGAATGGAGAGTTATAAAATAAAGATATTAGACATTAAGTGAGCAAACTCGGTATTAAGGCCGAAGGAAAACTTAATAAAGCAAAATATTATCTAAACAATTTATTTTTATGGAAATCATCACTGGAGAAAATAATCCAATATTACGGCAAAAAAGTAAAGTGGTGGAACACTTTAACCAAGAAGTGTTTTCTTTAATTGAAAAAATGAAAAAGACAATCAAGGAAAACAATGCTTTAGGTTTGGCTGCTATTCAAATTGGCGTTCCTTCAAGAGTAATTGTTTGCCGGATAGATGAAAATTTTAAAGTTTTTATTAATCCAGAAATTATAAAATTTTCTCAGCAAGAAGAAATTTTTCCCGAAGGTTGTTTAAGCCTTCCTGGTTATTATGGCGAAGTCATTAGACCAAAAACCATTGTTCTTGAAGCGCAAAATGAAAATGGTAAAAAAATAAAAATTAAGGCTTTTGGATTGTTGGCCAGAGTTATCCAGCACGAAATAGACCATTTAAATGGGGTTCTTTTTATTGACAAAGCGAAAAATATTAAAAAAGAAACAGGGCGGTCTCCTTTATAATTTTTAATAATTTTATGAGAAATTTTTTGTTTTTCGGCTCAAGCGAATTTTCAAAAATGATTTTAGAAGGTTTAATTAAAGCAAATTTTAAACCATCTTTAGTTGTTGCTCCAGAAAGAAAACCCCAAGGAAGAAAAAAATTTCTTATTCCCTCCCCTGTTGAAGATTTGGCTTTAAAAGAAAATATTCCTGTTCTTACTCCTTCTAACTTAAACGAAAAAAGTTTTTTAACTAAAATTAAAAATTTAAAAGCAGATTTTGCCTTACTTTCTGCTTACGGAAAAATTATCCCTTTAAAACTTTTAAAAATGTTTCCCAAGGGGTTTTTAAATCTTCATCCTTCGCTTCTGCCTCGTTTGCGGGGCGCTACCCCAATTCAAACTGCTATTTTAAATGACGACAAAGAAAGTGGAGTTACTTTATTTTTAATGGATGAAAAAATTGATCATGGACCAATAATCCAAAATATAAAATACAAGATACAAGATACAAAAATCACTTATACCAAACTATCACAAATATTGGCACAACTGGGAACAGAATTAATTATTAAAACTATCCCTTTATGGCTTGAAGATAAAATAATTCCCCAACCCCAAAATGATGCTTTAGCAACCTATTGTCACAAAATAACAAAAGAAGACGAAAAAATAAATTGGGAAAAAAATAGTATTGAGATTGACCGTCAGATAAGGGCATTTAATCCCCAACCCGGAACTTACACCACTTTAGATAATAAAATAATAAAAATTATCAAAGGCGAAAATTTCAATGACAACAATATCTCGGAAAACAAAAAAATTGGAGAAATTTTTGAATTTAATGGCAAATTAGCGATTAAATGCGGGAAAGGTTTTTATGTTGTTGAGATAATTAAACCTGAAGGGAAAAAAGAAATGGATGCTTCTGATTTTTTAAAAGGCAACAAATATTTAGTAGGAAAAATTTTTATCTAAAATGTTTGACCTTAAAAAATATCTTTTAACTATTATTATTTTAATAACTCTCATATTTTTTGCGGTTCTTTTATCTCATGCGAAAATTTATCTTTATTCTCAAAAAACAAAGAATCAAGACCAACAAAAAGAAAAGTATGCTGATAATTTAGAAATTCCCTCTCATATTAATTTAACAGACTTTTACCAAACTTATGGTGAAAGATTATTAGGGGACGAGAAATTAAAAATAATTAGTCGCGAAGAATGGGGTGCAGACAATAATTATGCTAATCCCGAATTTATTAATAAATTATGCGAAAAAATTAGATGTTCCTTAGAAGAATACAACCCAGAAAACTCTTTTTTAGAGGAAGAATATTTAAAAGCAAGAAGTCTTCTAATTAATTATCGAAATAACTTTGAGAAATTTGATGATTTATTTTTGCAAACAAAAAGGAAAGAAAATGGGATTAATTATCAATACTTGCCAGTAGAAGAAATTATCATTCATCACACTGCTGGAAAATTTACCCAAACTTATGAAGATAGTATCAAAGAGGTTCAAAGAATCTATCTTCTTCATGCTGTTTTAAGAAGATGGCGCGATATTGGTTATCACTTTCTTATTGATTCAGAGGGAAGAATTTTTGAAGGGACTTTAGGAGGAAAATATTCTGTTGGCGCTCATACTTATTATCATAATAAGGGCACAATTGGTATTGCCTTAATGGGAGATTTTAGAAAAAATCACGACCAAATGACTGAAGAAATGAAAGATTCTTTAATAAAATTAATTCTTTATCTAAAAAAAGAATACAAATGGGATTTTTCCCAAAAAGAACTCTATTTAAAAAAACCCGACTTATCTGGTCGGGAAATCTCTGATAAATTTATAAAGGGCCATAAAGAATTAAATATTAGATTAACGCCAACTTCCTGTCCGGGAATCGATCCACAAGAATTAAGAAACTTAATTTATCCCTTTTTGTTTTCTCAATAAATTTTCTCTACTTCATATTCAAATATCTCAATTCCCCGCTTTTTCCAAGCCTCAGCACTCAAACCTGCTTTTAAACACACTTGAGATAAAAATTCCTCGGGGTCTTTCAATTCTTTCCAAACTTGCGGCAAAAATGTTGCTTCCTTCAAGTTTTTCTTAATTACTATTCCTGGTTTTTTCTTTTTCAGGTATTTTAATAATTCTTTTTCCTGAGTGTAAGGGAGTGGTTTTAATTCTGAAAGTAAAGAAATTTCAATTTTTAAATCTTTTAATTCATTTTCTTCAAGAGGAGAAAAACGCGGGTCAAAAAGAGCGGCAGCCAAAGTATTTTCAATTATTGCCTGATAAACTGGTTTGTCTCCTCTTAAATTGCCAATACACCCACGTAATTTATTGTTTTTTAAAAGAGTGATAAAAATCCCTTTTTTTTCTTTAAGAATAGGAAAAGATAAACTATCTTCATCTACCGCTAAAATACTTTTTTCTTTAAGGTATTTTTCCAGTGTCCGTCGACTCAAATTTAAAAGATATTGTTTTTCTTTTTTGGTCATAAAAACAGAATTTAAATACTAAACAAATAATTTTTTACTCTCATAGTATTATACCATTTTTTATATAAAAATAACAGAGGCATAACCTACAACCTGCTCTTTTCCTCCTTCAGTTTCTCCAGAGTTTGATAATTTTAAAAGTTTAGCCATCCACCCATTTTCTCTGGCTAAAGCAATTAAAATAGCAATCGCTAATTTACCACAAGCTTCCCCGTATTCTAAAAATCTCTCTAAATCTAAATCCAAAATAGCATCAACTGTCACTTTATCTTGCTTTAAAGCATCATTAAAAGGAAGATAATGGCTTAAATCAGAACTAACTATTAATAAATTTTCTTCTGCCAAAAAAGATTCTATTATTTTCTTTCCTTCTAAAATATCTATTTCCCCGGTTAACAAAGGCAATATTTTATAATCTGACCTTTTTTTAAAAATTACTTGTAAAAAAGGCAACTGGACTTCTAAACTATGTTCTAATTGATGCGCCTCAGCTGATTCATTGACTAATCTATTATCTTTTAAAAGAGGAAAATCAAGGAAAGTCAAAGACTCAACTTCTCCCAAGGGGGTGAGCCATTTTTTAAATGGTGAGAAAGCTAGCCCTTCAAAAACATAATTATGGCTAGGCCCCAAAAGAATAATATTTTGATAATCAAATTCGCTAATTGCTTTATAGCCATAGGCCGCGATAGGGCCAGAATAAATATAACCAGCATGAGGAACGATAATTGCTTTTGGTTTCTTTTTTAATTTTTCTATCCCTGCTTGATGCAAAAAATTCTCAATCATTTTTCTTAAAATTTCTGGCTCATGAGGATAAAATGTTCCGCTAAATTGTGGCTGACGAATAAACATAATAAAAAATTCTAAAATTCTTTAATTTATAGTTTGTAAAATAAACTGTTCATTTTTATTAAATAAAATTTATTTAGTTCCAGATTCCTGGAATTTTTTGTCCGCATCGCGGACATTTTCCGTTCTTTAAATTATTTTTAATCATCTCTATCCCCCATCTTTCTATCAATTTTTCCTGACAATTTGGGCAAAAAGTACTTTCTAAATTTTTGTCAGGAATATTACCAGTATACACATATTTAAGGCCAGCTTCTTTTCCTATTTGGTAAGCTTTGATTAAAGTTTTTAAAGAGGTAGATGGTATATCAAGCATTTTATACGCAGGGTAAAAAGCGGTAATATGCCAAACTAAATCCGGAGAAATATTACAAAGAAATTTTGCTATTTCTTTTAATTCTTTTTCGCTATCATTATAACCGGGGATGATTAAAGTAGTTATTTCTTCCCAAATTCCCATTTCAAAAATTTTTTTTATATTCTCTTTTACTGGCTCTAATCTTGCTTTACAAATTTTTCTATAAAATTCATCACGAAAACTTTTTAAATCGATATTAATCGCGTCAAGATAGGGACTAATTAATTTAATAGTTTTTTTGCTCATAAATCCATTAGATACCCAAACATTTTTTATTTTTTCTTTTTTTGCTAACTTCATTATCTCTAAAACATATTCCGTCCAAATCGTTGGTTCATTATAAGTATAGGCAATTATCGGGATACTGTTTTCCTTGCAATAGGCGATAATTTTTTCCGGCGACCATTCTTCGGTTTCAAAAATTTGAGAACTTTTAGAAATTTTTGGTAATTGGGAAATCTCCCAATTTTGACAAAATTCACAACCAAAATTACAACCGATAGTTCCTAAAGAAAAAGCAGCCTTTCCCGGAAAAAAATGAAAAAAGGGTTTTTTCTCTATCGGTTCAATATTTACCGCTACTGGTTTACTATATACCAAAAGGCGTAATTCACCGTTGATATTTTTTCTAACGCCGCAAATTCCCGTTTGAGACTCTTCTAATATACAATGATGATTACAAGCCAAACACTCAACTTTGCTTTTTTCTAATTTTTTAAATAAGAAGGCCTTTTCCATACTCTTATTATAGCAAATCTCTTGACAAAGATAAAAATAGCCTTATAATGAAATTAAGAAAAAATTTTATGTTTTATTAAAATAAAAAAAATTTAAAAATAAAAAATCTTACTCAGATGCAATACGGTAAGCACCTTTTGGTAGAAGCGATTACCAAAAATCCAAAAGGATTAGACAATTCAAATTTTATCAAAGGGTTGTTTAAAAATATCGTCAGGGCGGTTAAAATGAAAGCAGTACTGCCAACTACTATTTACAAATTTCCCCAACACAAAAAATCATTGAATACTGCTTCCGGGTTAACCGCTTTTTGTATTGTTGCTGAATCTCATCTTTCAATTCATACCTGGCCGGAAAATAATTATTTTGCTTTTGATTTATTTTCCTGCCGCAATTTTGACGAAAAAAAAGTAATTTCAATAATTAAAAATTCTTTTTCCGTAAAAAAGATTCACTTTAAAACGATTGACCGAGGAATTTCGATTAATTTTTAAATTCTTTAAAAATCAAATCCATTTCGTCTAACCTCAAGATTAAAAACCCTTTTTCTTTTAATTTTAAAATTATTTCCGGCAGGGCCTTTAACATTTCAAGGGGCCTTGTTTTCTTTTCTTTTAAATGTTGACTAGAATCATGAAAGTCTATAATTGAACCATTCTGAGTTTCTTTTAAAACTTTTTCAATTATTTCCTCTTTTTTGCTTTTATAATCTAAAGAGTCAACATCAAAAAGAATTATTTTTAATTGAGGATTAAGTTGAAAATAATTGGAAAAAAGGCACAATTTTAAATCTCCGTATGGCGGACGGTAAAAGATAGGTTTTTCTTTTGTTATTCTTTCAATAATCTCTGCCGCAATCTCAAATTCCGGATTAACACCTTTTTCATGATGATAACCATGCACCCCAATTAAATGCCCTCTTCTATAAATTTCTTTAACTGTTGCTTCATTTTCTTTGGCATAATTCCCTAAAAGAAAAAAATTTCCTTTAACATTATAATCTTTTAAAATATCTAAAACTTGATTAGTAATTGGCGGGTTGGGCCCATCGTCAAAAGTTAAAGCAATTTTCTTTTCTTTTCTATTTCCAAAAGAAGAGTAAATCATATTTTAAAAATTATTATTTAAACTAAACTCACAGCCGCAATATTTCTGGCGATAAATGTTAAGTTCTTTAGATAATCTTAAACTTTCTCTTTTAGCAACCCCTGGCAATAAATCTATTTTAATATAATTTAAATTATTTTCTTTTGATAGTTTAAGAGCAAATTGATTTATATAATCAATGTCTTTATAAAGATTTACCGAGAGAGTAGTGGCAAAATCTTTGAAATTATTCTTCTTTAAAAATTCAACTGTTTTTAACAAACGAAACTCATAACACTTCTGACAACGAAACGAGTTTTCAGGATAACTATTTAATGGTTTATCCAAACTTGCTTTAAGATAATCTAACCATTGCTGATGGTTATACTCGTCCTCTATAAACTTTAGACGATAATAATTGGCTATCTTTAAAATATCACCTAATCTCTTTTGATACTCTTCAAAAGGAAAAATATTAGAGTTAGAGAAAAATAATAAAATTTCCAAATTTTTGTTTTTGATTAAATGATCAATAATTGGTAAGGCGCAGCCAGCGCAACAACTATGAAGAATTAACATAGTGATTTAATGGCTTCTATTACTCTTATAATATATCTCAAATTATGAATAGTGGCTAATCTTAAATAGAGAGGTTCTTTCAAAAGATATAAATGTCTTAAATAAGCCCGAGAAAAATTCCTGCAAGTATAGCAATCGCAATCTTCGTCAACAGGTTTTTTATCTTTTACAAATCTACTTTGTTTAATTTTTAAAATTCCTTCTTTAAATTCGGATTCTATTGTTATTGTTTTTTTATCTTTTTGAATTTTCCCATTATAAAGTTCTCCATGTCGAGCGATTCTTGCGGGATTTACGCAATCAAACATATCTATTCCTCTTTTTGTTACTTCTATTATATCAGAAGGCGAAGCACCCAATCCCATCGTATAAATCGGCTTATTTTGAGGAATAAACTCTTTTAAAAAATCTAAAATTTCTAATGTTTTTGGCATATTATAGCCGATTGTTTCTCCGCCAAAAGCAATTCCATCAAATGGCAATTCTAAAATAAATTCCAAAGACTTCTTCCGCAAATCCAAAAAACGACCGCCTTGAACAATGCCGAAAATTAACGGTTTTTTTTCTTTTCTTTTTGATAATTCCTGATGTTTTTTTAAACTTTCCTTTGCCCAGAAATGAGTTCTTCTTAAAGATTTTTCTACATAATTTCTATCCTCATTATCTGGCGAACATTCGTCAAAAGCCATTATAATATCAACACCTAAATTGTGTTGAATCTCAATTGCCTTTTCCGGAGTTAAAAAAATTTTCTTTCCGTCATAAGGTGAATAAAAACAAACTCCATTTTCCTTTATTTTGCTTAAAGATTGTTTTCTTTTAAAACTCCATGCCTGAAAACCACCAGAATCACTTAAGATAGGTTTTGGCCAGTTCATAAATTTATGAATTCCGCCAAATTTTTTAATAAATCTATCAGTCGGCCTAAAATGCAAGTGCAAAGCATTGACTAACAAAATTTCCACACCAATTTCTTCTAAATCTTTAACATCAGTTGCCCGCAAAGCACCATAAGTTGCTGGTGGTATAAAAACCGGCGTTGTAAAACTTCCATGAGGAGTTATTACTTCTCCTTTTTTTAATAAAGAACTTTTTGCTTGTTTTATAATTCTAAACATTTTAGGTAGTTAAACAATAAACATTGCATCACCAAAAGAAAAAAATCTATATTTTTCTTTAATTGCCTCTTTGTAAGCCCTAAATATCAAATCTTTGCCGGCAAAAGCGCAAACTAATAATAGAAGAGAAGATTTTGGCAAATGAAAATTAGTAATTAAAGCATCAACGATTTTAAATTCAAATCCTGGATAAATAAATAAATCTGTCCATCCTTTTTGGGGTTTTAATTTCTTATCTTTTAAGGCGCAATACTCCAAAACCCGCACAACAGTAGTTCCCACAGCAATAATTCTTTTTCCCTCTTTTTTTGCCTGATTTAAGGCATTGGCTGTTTTTATATCCAATTCAAAAAACTCCGAATGTAATTTATGATTTTCAATGGTTGATGTTTTAATGGGTAAAAAAGTGCCTAAACCAATATGTAAGGTAACAAAATGGATTGCTATTCCTTTGGCTTTTATCTTTCCTAAAAGCTCTTCTGTAAAATGAAGACTGGCAGTTGGAGCAGCAATTGAACCTTCTTTTTTAGCAAAAATAGTCTGATAATTTAAAAAGGATTTTTCTGTTGGTTTAACAATATATGGCGGAAGCGGCGGTAACCCTAATTTTAAAATTTTTTCTTTTAGTTCTTTTCCTGCTAAATTAAAACTAATAATTCTTTCATAATTTTTTATTTCTCTAATCTCCCCTTTTAAATCTTTATCAAAAATGATTTTACTTCCTATTTTTAAACTTGGCTTACCAATTATTAACCATTCTTTTGGCCAATTTAAAAAATCAAAAATATCTGAATTTTTTGGTCTAATTAAAATAATTTCGACTTTTCCTCCACTTTTTTCTTTTTTTCCGTATAATCTTGCCGACACTACCTTTGTGTTATTAAAAACCAAAATATCGTTTTCATCCACTAAATCAACAATTTCATAAAATTTTCTATGAATAATCGCCTCCTCTTTTCTTTTAAGAATCATTAATCGGGAATGGTCTCGGGGAATAACCGGCTCTTGGGCTATTAGTTCTTTTGGCAAATAATAATCAAACTCTTTTAATTCCATAAAAATTAATTCTTTAAATATTTCACAAATTCTGGAGCATAACTGGCGATTTTTCCTGGTCCCATAAAAACAATTGCTCTTTTTTTACAAGGAATGTTTTTTAAAATCTCAAAAAGAACTTTTTGGTTGTTTTCTCTTTCAAATAATAATACCTTATCTTCTTTCTTTATTTTCTCTTTTTTAATTACCTCATAAATTCTTTTGCTATCTACATTAGGAATTGGTTTCTCGGACGCCGGATCCAAAGGCAAAAGAACTAAATTATCACAATCTTTAATTGCTTTTGCATATTCTTTATAAAGAAGGGAAACCCGCGAATAACGATGCGGCTGTAATACTAAAAAAATTTTATAGCCGGGTAATACTTGACGAATCATTCTTAAACTAACCTTTATTTCTGTGGGGTGGTCAGCATGGTCATCAATGATAGCCAAATTTTTAGAAAAATACAAGACATTAAACCTTCTTTTAATCGGAGGAAAATCTTTAAGAATACGAAGGGCTTTTTTAATATCAAGTGCTAAAGTTTTCGCCACCGCCAAAGTTGCCAATAAATTTAAAACATTTTCTTTTCCCGGAAGTTGAAATTTAAAATGAGAAAAAGATTTATTCTGATACAAAATTTCGCCTTGAGAAAGATGTTTTTTATAAATAGGAAAAAACTTTAAATTAACTGCCCGAAAGTGTGCTTTTCTATTTTTTAAACCAAAAGTAATTACTTTATTTTTAGAAATTTTTCTCAACCCATTTAGAAATTCATCATCTATGTTTAAAACCGAATAGCCAGAATTACTTACTTTTTCAAATTCTTCAAAAGACTTTTTTAATAAAGAAAATCTTCCTTTATAAGGCCCATCTTTTGCTAAATGGTCATTATCAACATCTAAAATCACTGGTAAATAAGAAGGGGTTAGAAGAAAAGACTTGTCATGTTCATCAGTTTCAACAACAGCAAATTCCCCCTTTCCCCATTCACTGCCATAGGGAAAATATTTTGAAGTGGCACCAATATAAACCGTGGGATTTAAATTCATTTTTTTCAAAACAAAACCAACCATTGTAGAAGTAGTGCTTTTTCCATGAGTGCCGCTTACAGCAATTATTTTTTTATCTTTTAAAATCTCCATTAAATACTCGTACCGATTATAAATTTTTAATTTCCTTCTTTTTGCTTCTTTTAGTTCAATATTGTCTTGGCTTACAGCAGCAGAATAAACAACTATTTCTTTTCCTTTAATATTTTCTTTTCTATGGCCAATGAAAATTTTTACCCCTTTTTCTTTTAGGTATCTAGTATTATTTGATTCTTTTATATCACTTCCCAAAACTTTATAACCTTGACTAATTAATAAATTAGCTAATGAAGTCATTCCTGCTCCGCCAATACCAATTAAATGGATTTTTTTAAGTTTTTTCATACAAATATTATATAAAAATTTCTTCATTTTTAAACCCACTTTTAAAGTGGGTTTAAAATAGCCAACTTTCAAAGTTAACACCTTAATAAGAGACCACTTTACTCTTCATGAGGAACATTCCCTGAGGAACACTTTGTTCCCCAAATTAACTTATTATCACAAGAGCTGTACCAACCTTCCTTAGGGGTTCCGGGATACTTACAAAGAGCTTGACAACCTCTGCAATTATCAAATCTTATTAATCTCCTCGCTGTTTCACCAGTTATTGGATCTTTACAAAAAGCATACCACCCTTCAGATTTATAACCAATTAAATCACATTTTACTTCACAAATATATGAAGGTAGTAAGACGGTACACCTCCAAATAATCTTTCCTGTCTTGGTATTAACATTAACTTCGCACACAGGATTACATCCTTCTTTCATTTCATTTGGCACAAAACCCAACAACCAAGTGCCAGTCAAAGAATTACATCCTTTTTCCTTGTTTAAATCTATTTTTCCTAAATTTCCACAATCTCTTTCAGCTATTTTTAAAGCTTCTTCAAGGGTTAATTTGTTCTTAGTTTTATTATCTATGCACTCAGCAATTTCTTCTGTTGTTGTAGTTGCTTTCGTAGTTGTTGTTGTAGAGGAAGGAGTCAAAATAAATACCGTATTTGCTTTTATTACTCCTTTATACTCAGAATTTGAAGAAGCACTTAAAGATCCTCTTACCTGAACCAGTAATCCTATTTTTAAATCTTCAAAAGAACCATTTACTACGCCAGTAACGGATTTTTTTCTAAAAGAGGTGTCTTCATTAGTAAGAACTTTATAAACAAATGGTAAAAATCTTCCTGACGAAAACAAGGCAGCAAAAAATCCTTTGATTCTTTGAGCGAACCCACCTACTTTTAAATCAAAGCTTTTCTCTTCTGAATTAATAGCAGTTACATTTCCTACAAACGCCATATTGAGCCGCTTACTAGCACTATCAGCCCGAACTTGACTAAAAAGGGGTAAAACCAAAGAAATAACTATTAGAAAAGCAAAAAATTTTTTCATCCTTTTTAATTTATTTTTAATTTTATTATTTTCGACCTTTTAAATTTATCGACCACTAATTTAAAGATAAATTTTTCCTATTCCCGACAACAATCAAGAACTTTTTTAATTATTGAAGACAATTTTTCAAAAACAGAAATCTTTGAAGATTTATTAGAGCCCTCATCTATTAAATTGATATCTTCATCTTTTTCTGCTTTTATATCTTTATTTTCAATAATTTTTAAATTTAATCCCCAGAAAAGATTCCACAAAGAATAGGATTTTTCAAATAAATCTTTGGCTGTTTTTGTATCTCCTTCTTTTAATTTCTTTGTTCCCACTTCCATTAATCTCATTGAAGAAGAAAGTAAATGCTTGGAAATACACCAAACTTCACCTTCATAATCTTTAATTATTTGTTTTAATAACTCTATTCTTAAAACCCGAATTTCATTTAATAAATCCAAATATTTTTCCTCTTTTGTTTTGTTATAAGTATAAATTAAATGTTCTTCTAAAGAAATTAAATTCATTATCCCAATTGCTAAATCTTCTTTTGAAGATAAATCTAATGGCTGTTCTCCTTCTTTTAATTTTTTTATTTTTTCTAAAATCTGCTCAAACTTTAAGTTTTCCATATTTTTTATTTAATTCTTTTAATAATTCTTAGCAAATAAAAACTTCAATAATTATACTTATTATTATTAAAATAATCAAGGGAACAATTACTCTTTGATAAGTAAAATATACTTTTCCCCCGTGGTATTTCTCTAAAAACTTATTATTTAGAAAATCACTTAAAAACAAAGCCAACATTCCCAAAAAAGAGCCAAAAATCACTCTCGGCAGTCCGCAGAAAAAACTTTCTTTTTGGGCCCAATTTATTCTATTAAAAATTGGTAAAAAACTTAAAAACCAAAAAACAATTAAAATTATCAAAAAACTAAAAGGAAAAGAAAATTTTCTTTTCTTTAAAAACAAATAAAACTGGTAACTTAAAGACAAAATTAAGGCTCCTAGCCACAAACCTAAAGTTAAATCATCAATTCCCAAATATCTTGAAAGCCACAAACTAACAGAAATAGTAATTGGACATAAAACACCGCACATAAAAGTTTTATTAAATTTAAATTTTTATCTTGGGTCAATTTTAATTCTATCGCCAAATCTGCGAGGAATAATATGAATATGGGGACGATGAGGAACGCCAGATTGAGCTGCTTCTCCTTGATTTATTAAAAGATTATAGCCATCAAAACCAATTTCTTTCATTTGTTTTTCTGCTAATTCTCTGGCTTTAAGACATAATTTCTGAAATTCTTCTTCTGGCATTTCTCTAATATTTACATAGTGATTTTTAGAAAATAAAACCAAGTGTCCTTTAGTAATCGGTGCTATATCATAAATAGCAATAAAATTATCATCTTCATAATATTTATTAGAAGAAATTTCTCCTCTAATAATTTTACAAAAAACACATTTCGGATTTAACATAAATTTTAATTTTAATTGTTAATTTTTTAATTTAAAATTTATAATTCTGTCTTCTTCATTGCTTCTTTTACTCTTTGAATAGTTACTTTCTTCCCCAAGATTTCGGCAATTTCAAATGGGCCGGGCGAGGCATCTTTTCCTGATAAAGCCACTCTTAAAGGCCATAACAATTTTCCCCTATTCCCCTGATAAGCCCCTTCCTTTTCAATAAATTCATAAAACTTAATCTGCAAATTAACTTTATTAAAATCTTCTTCAGATATTTGTTCTAATAATTCCAAAGAGTCATTAAGAGATTTTTTTAATTCAATAAGAGACATATCTTTCCAGAATAAAAGCTTTTTATCATAATCAAGTTTTTCTCTAAAGAAAAAGTCAAACAAAGAAAAAACATCGCTAAATTTATGAATTCTCGGTAAATCAATTTCAATTACTTTTTGAAAATATTCTTTGTTATATTTTTTTAATAAATCAGCATAGTCTGAGTAATTTTTCGTATAAGCAAAAAATCTCTCCATTAATTCTTCTGGCGTTAACTTTTTTAAATATTGACTATTTAACCAATCAAGTTTTTTAAGATTAAAAACAGCCCCAGCCTTTTGCACCCGTTCCAACTCAAAAGCATTTATAATTTCTTCTAAACTTAATATCTCATTATCACCTACCGGGTGCCAGCCTAATAAAGCCAAAAAATTAACTATTGCCTCTGGCAAAT
The DNA here is from genome assembly GCA_049969555.1 of Minisyncoccia bacterium. Taxonomy (GTDB): domain Bacteria; phylum Patescibacteriota; class Minisyncoccia; order UBA6257; family UBA6257; genus DAOOKJ01. The sequence goes on along the minus strand of JBMFOQ010000002.1, from coordinate 5,079 downwards.
AGCCTGCTTTTCGATAGTCAGTCACCGCCATTGCTCCATGCCTTTTGCTTAATTTGGCTCTGTCTGGCCCTAAAATCATTGGCAAATGCGCGTAAATGGGCCTAGGAAAGCCCAAAGCCTGTTGAAGGACTATTTGCTTGGGAGTATTAGAAATATGGTCTTCTCCGCGAATTACGTGCGTTATTCCCATTAGAAAATCATCAACTACCACGCTAAAATTATATAAGGGTTCTCTTAAACATTTGGCAATAACCACATCACCAATTAAAGATAAATCAATTTCTATTTCTCCACGAATTATGTCTTTAAACTTTAGTTTTTCTTGAGGCATTTTTAAGCGAATAACTGACTTTTTCCCTTCTTTAAGATATTGCTCAACTGTTTGCTTACTTAAATCTCGACATTTTCCTGAATACCGGGGAGCCATTCCCCGCGTAATCATTTCCTGGCGCTGAGCCTCTAATTCCTCTTGAGAGCAAAAACAATAATAAGCCTTTTCTTCTTCTAATAATTGTTTAAGATATTTCTCATAAATATCCAACCGCTCACTTTGACGATAAGGGCCGAATTCTCCTTCTTTATCAGGCCCTTCGTCCCATTCTAATCCTAACCATTTTAAACTTTCTAAAATATTTTGTTCATATTCTTTTTTTGAGCGAATCGGATCAGTGTCTTCAATTCTTAAAATAAACTTTCCTCCGTTTTTTCTGGCAAACAGAAAATTAAACAAAGCAGTTCGGGCGCTGCCAATATGAAAATAACCGGTTGGGCTCGGCGCCATTCTTACTCTCGGCCCAAAGAGTGATTGTGAATGCTCTAAATCATCTGCCATATTCTTTTATTATTATATCATAAATTTTTATCCTTGATAAGAGCAGAAATTAATTCTTCGGCAATTTCTTTCGCCGCCAGTGGTTTGGAGAACTCAATTGCTTTTTGGCCCATTTCTTGCTTCTTTTTCTCGTCTTTAATAATTTGAAATATTAATTCCGTAAAAATATTTGGCTGAAGGTTTTTTTCTTCAATTACCACGGCTGCTCCGCTTCGACTATATTCGTAGGCATTTTTTCTCTGATGGTCTTCCGTCGCCCAAGGAAGAGGAATAAGAATTGCTGGTTTTCCGCTTCTGGCTATTTCAAAAATCAAACCGCTTCCTGCCCGGGCAACAATTAAATCACTCAAAAAATAAACATCTTTTAAATTAAATTGTCCCTTTTCCGACGGCGATTCTTCAATAAAAGGCAAAGGATGATAATATTTTTTGTTTATTTCTGAACCAATAATCTCTCGAAAAACTATCTCTGCCTCTCTTTTTACTCTCTCAAAGTCTAAAGCTCCAGTTTGATGAATTATCTCTGTTTCGCTAATTAATCGCGGTAAAGCATCCAAAACCAAATCATTAATATTTTTAGCACCTAAAGAACCGCCTAAAACAGTGATAATCGGTCTTTTTTCATCTAATCCTAAAAATTTTCTTAATGATTTTTTGTCGGCTTTTTCCTCCTCTTTGTAAAAAATTTCTTCCCTAATTGGATTGCCAACTAATTTTGTTTTTTGACTCGGAAAGTAATTTTTTGCTCCTTCAAAACTAATAAAAATTTTTTTAGCAAACTTTGCCATTAAATGATTTACTAACCCTGGCCCGCTATCACTTTCATGAAGATAAATTGGAATAACAAAAATAGTGCTTATAAAAACTACAGGGAAAGAACCATATCCTCCCTTTGCCAACACCAAATCAGGCATAATGATAAATAAATAATAAAACGCCTGAAATATCCCAATTATTACCTTAAAAATATCCAAGATATTATTTAAAAAATCTAAGAGGCCAAATGATCTTCTTATTTTCCCGGTAATTAAAGACTTAATTTCAATTCCTTCTTTTTTAAAATAATCAAGAGTAAAATCATTTGGCCCAATATAAATAACTTCAATTGACAAGTTTTTTTCCTGACTAATTTTTTTTATTTCTCTTAAAACAGAAATTAGAGGAAAGACATGACCGCCGCTTCCCCCGCCTGTTAAAACTATTTTAAAAATTGAATTTCTTTTTATCATATTTTTTATATTCTTTATATCTTAGGAATCAATAGCAGCGATTTTGCTTAAAATGCCAACACTTATAAATGTAACTACTAAGGAAGAACTCCCATAACTTATAAAAGGCAAAGGCACGCCAGTAGTGGGAATAATTTTTGTCATCACCGCCATATTAATAAACGCCTGAAACCCAATATAAGAGATTAATCCTATGGCAAAATATTTATTAAAATTATTCCTTGCCCTTGCCGCTATTTTATACCCCGCCAGCAAAAAAGAAAGATATAAAACAATTAAAAAAATTGAGCCCAAAAATCCAAACTCCTCAGCCATTACCGCAAAAACTGAATCAGTGTGGGTTTCTGGTAGATAAAAAAATTTTTGAACTGATTTTAGAAAACCAATTCCCAAAATTCCTCCTGAACCTATTCCAATTAACGCTTGCCGAATATGATAGCCGCTTTTTAAAGGATCTTCTCCCTTAGAATAAGATATTATTCTTTCTAAACGATAAGGGCTCACTTTAATTAAATAACTAAATGCTAAGGAGGCGATTATCAACAAAAACAAAAATTGTCTAAAACTCAAACCAGAAACAAAATAAACAGCAAAACTTGCAAGTCCAATAATTACTACTGTGCCAGTCGATGGTTGAATAACCATTAAACCGCTAATTAAAGCCAAACTACAAAGAAAAATCAAAAATGGTTTTCCAAAAATTTTCTTTTTTTCTAAAGGGCTATAGCGAGCCAAAAGAGCGGCCAAAAAAGCAAAATAGGTAATTTTTAAAAATTCTGATGGCTGAAAAATAAAAGAGCCAATTTTTAGCCAGCGGTAAGCGTAAGCACTCGTGACTTTAAAGGGCGGAATAAAACAGAGAATAATTAAAATAACGTTCAAAAAAAGCAGAAGGGGGGCTAATTTTCTCCAAAAATTTAAGGGGAGCCTATAAGCAATCATCCCCAAAAAACCTCCTAAAATGATTCCTTGGACTATTTGTTTTTTTACAAAATAAAAAACATCACCATGCTCTTTCTGGGCGATTATCACAGAAGCGCTAAAAAGCACTAAAATTCCCACAACTGAGAGGACAATTGTTAAAGCAATCAGCGCTTTATAGTTTTTCTCCATACTTGAATATATTTTATAATATTTTTCTTTTTTTCTCAAATAAAATAAGATATAATATAATTAAGAAAAATTTATTATGTTTAAAAAAGCGGCTATTATTATTCTCATTCTAAGCCTAATTTTTGGGGGGTGGTTTTTGTTTAATTACTATAAAAATAGCCAGCGTTTTCTAGGAAATCTAAAACTAAAAGTTTATCCCCCTAATAGCTTAGTTAAAATCAATGATAAAATTTATAATCCAATTAATGGTAATTTAAATATTCAACTTAAATCAGGTGAGTATCTTTTAAATGTCTTTCTTAATGGTTATTTAAATTATGGACAAAATATTAAAATCGAGCCAAGACAAAAACTTATTTTAGAAGATATCTATCTTTTGCCCTTAAACTGGAAAAAAACGAACCTTGTTTTAAAACCAAATATTAAAAATATCTTTTTCTCAGAAAATAAAAATCGCCTTCTTTATATTGTCGAAAATAAAAACAAGAATTCAAAAATATCTTATTCCTGGTTTATTTACGACCGAGAAACAAAACAAAATGAAGAAATTTTCACTTCCAACACCTTTCCTTTAAATATAGATTTCATTTCAAGAAAAATTTTAGCCGAAATAAAGCCAAATAATTGGCAAATAATATTGCCGGCTAAAAGTCTTTTAAGGGACCTTAATATCGTCGCTCAATCCTTAAACAATCTCCTTGAAAAACAGATTAAGGAATTAAACCCTCAATTAAGCAAAAATATTAAACAGGCTGTTTTTGTAAAAAATAACGAAAATGAAATAATCCTTAAAACAGAGGATGCTATTTTTCTTTTTGACCTCCTTGAAGAAAAACTAAATTTAATTTATCAAGGGAAATCTTCTGCCTTTGTTGCTTCAGATAAAAATCTTTATTTTATAGACCAAAGCGGACTATTAACAAAAGCGGATATTTTTTCTTCAACTAATTCTTCCCTTTCTCTTTTTAGTTTTGGGGAGGACAACTTAGAAAAAATTCAAATAAAAAAACACCCTACTCAAGATGAATTTTTAGTTATCACTGGTGATTCTAAACTATATTATTTCAATCCTAAAATTACAGATTTTCCAACAGTTATTAAAGATAATGTTAAAGAAAGTAATTTTTCTTCAATTTCTCAAACAATTGTTTTTAAAACTAAAGAAGATGGTAAATGGACTATTTATGATTTAATTAACCAAAATCAAAAAGAAATAAATTCTCAAATAATGCCAGTAAATTTTCTAATAAAAAATTATTGGCTAGTAATAAAAGATAATAATTTAGGCATTTATGATTTAAAAACAGATAATTTTTACCCTGTTAATAAAGAAGTTAATAATAATATTTTCTTTTTTGATAAAGTTTTGAAAAAAATTTATTTTGGAACTATAAATGGGATAATTGAGGTATCTTATTAAAAAACGCGGCTAAGCCGCGTTTTTTTATCTTTTTGCCCATTGAGGCCTCTTTCTTGCTTTCTTGAATCCATATTTCTTTCTTTCCACTACCCGACTATCTCTTGTTAATAATTTAAATTTCTTCAAAACTGGTTTTAAGTTTTTATCTAATTTTACCAAAGCCCGACTAATTCCCAATCTTATTGCTTCTGCCTGACCAGTCACCCCTCCACCTTTTACTTGAACACTTATAAAATATTTGTTTTCAATCGAAGCTTTTAAAAATGGCTCAAGAACTTTATTTTGAAATTCAGGAAGAGGAAAATAGTCTTTAAGGGTTTTTTGGTTAATCATTATTCCTGGTTTATCTTCATAAAGCCTAACTCTGGCAGTAGCTTCTTTTCTTCTGCCAATTGCCTCCACATATTTTTTATTTACCTGAATTTTTCCCAATTGTTCTTCGGTTTTTTTAGCAGTGGTTTTTTTAGTTTTAGATGGTTCTTTCA
>JBMFOQ010000001.1:0-55254 GCA_049969555.1 Minisyncoccia bacterium | reverse complement strand
GTTGGAGGCGCTGGCGGGAATATGGTTTCCCGAATGAAAGAAAAAAGAATTGAGGGGGTAGAATTTGTTGCTTTAAATACTGATATTCAATCTTTACGTTTGACAAAAGCAGATGTTAAAATTCAACTGGGAAAAAATACCTGTCGGGGATTGGGCGCGGGAATGGACCCTGATAAAGGAAAAGAAGCAGCCCAAGAGAGTTTAGAAGAAATAGAGAAAGTGATTAATAATACTGATTTGGTTTTTTTGGTTTGTGGATTGGGTGGAGGAACTGGCTCAGGTGCCGCGCCAGTAATTGCCAATCTTTTAAAACAAAAAAATATTTTAACTGTTGCTTTTGTAACACGGCCTTTTAGTTTTGAAGGAGAAAAAAGACAGGAAGTAGCAGAAGAGGCTTGGCAAAGATTATATAATGAAGTAGATTCAATCGTTACTATTTATAATGACCGGGTTTTTAATGTGATTGAAGAGAAAACACCAATTCTTGAAGCATTCTCCAAAATTGATGATATTTTAAGAATGGGAGTAAAAGGAATTGTTGATCTTATTTTTTATCCTGGACTGATAAATTTAGATTATGCTAATATAAAAACAATTTTGACAAACGCCGGCGTCACTTTAATGGGAATAGGCAAAGCCACTGGCGAAAATCGGGCAAGAAAAGCAGCCCAAATGGCAATTTCTTCTCCGCTTTTAGATGTTTCGATTGATGGGGCAAAAAAAATTTTATTTAATATTAGCGGCGGAAAAGATTTAACCTTGGTTGAAATTCATGATGCTTCAAGAATTATTACCCAGACAGCTTCCAAAGATGCACAAGTGATTTTTGGCACAAGTTTTGACAATGATTTAAAACAAAACGAAGTGAAAGTAACAGTAATAGCTGGTTTAGGAGGCGAAGAATTTAAAGAATTATATGAGCCAACGCTTCCTTTGGCGACAAAAGTACCTGTTGAAAGCCCATCAGAAACAGAAAAAGAAGAAGAATCAGGAGAGGAATTTGAAAAAGAATTAGAAATCCCTGCCTTTTTAAGAAAGCAAAGAAAAAATAAATAAATTTTAAATATATGATAAATTTAAAAAGGTTTAAAAACCATATTGATAAAATTCAAAAAAGAGAAGGAGAAATAGTTGATTTTGATAGAAAAAAAATAGAAGAAGCGATTTTGAAAGCCTTAACTGTTTCTGAAGAAGGCGGTCGTCAATTAGCTAAAGAATTATCTTTAAAAGTTACCAAACTTTTAAATCGGCGCTTCAAAAAAGGAGAAATTCCCAATGTAGAGCAAATTCAAGATGTTGTTGAGGAAGTCTTAATTTTGGAGAATTTAGTTGAAACTGCTAAAGCCTATATTTTATATCGAGAACAAAGAAGGTTGTCTCGCGAAGCAAGAATAACCTTAAAAGAAGCAGTTAGTTTAGTAGATGAGTATTTTGAAGAAAATAACTGGGAAGTAAAAGAAAACAGCAATATGGCTTTTTCCCTTCAGGGGTTAAACCATTATGTTTCTGCCCATATTGCTAAAAAATATTGGTTAAACAAAATTTATCCTCCAGAAGTAAGAAAAGCAAGTGAAAATGGAGATTTCCATGTTCATAATTTGGATATTTTAGGTGCTTATTGTTGCGGCTGGGATTTATATGATTTGCTTTTAAAAGGCTTTGGTGGAGTTTTTGGCAAAATTCAATCAAAGCCGCCAAAACATTTTCGTACTGCTTTAGGTCAAGTAGTAAATTTCTTTTACACTTTGCAAGGAGAATCAGCAGGTGCTCAAGCATTTTCTAATTTTGATACTCTTTTAGCACCCTTTATAAGATACGATAATTTATCATATCGGGAAATTAAACAAGCCTTTCAAGAATTTTTGTTTAACTGTAATGTCCCAACAAGAGTGGGTTTTCAGTGTTTATCAGAGGATACAGAGATATTAACATCTGAAGGCTGGAAGAATTACAAAGAGGTAGAAAAAGGAAATAAAATTATCACTTTTAACATTAAAAATAAAACTCTAGAAGTGAAGAAGGTGGATTATGTTTTTAAAAAATATTATCAAGGGATAATGTACCGCTTAAAAAATAGAATTCAAGACCAACTAATTTCTCCCCGCCATCGAGTAGTTAGACGAAGAGTTGACACAAAAGAATATTGCTTAGAGCCTATCGAGGATATATTAAAGTTTAAATCTCCATTTATAATTCCTTTAGCAGGGTTGAATAAAAACCCCGATGCTTTTATTACGGATAGTCAAATTAAATTAATGGCTTGGATTATTGCTAAAGGAGATGTGGAATTGTCTGGTAAATATCACCCTTCTTATCGGATTTCTATTTATCAATCACCAACTAAAAACAGAAAAAATTATGAAGAAATAATTAATCTTTTAAAACACTTTAAATTAAAATATTCAGAATATAAAGTTGCTGCTTTAGAGGAAGAGGTTTCACAATTAAGATTAGACGCCAAAAGCTCTGAAGTAATTCATCGTTGGTTTAACACCAAAGAAAGAGTGCATTTTATTCCTGAGATCTTACTAAATTTAAGCCAAAGACAATCAAGACTTTTTTTAGAAACCTATCTTAAAGCAAAAGCAGATGGTTTTGAAGGTTGTAAAATATTTCCTAACGAGATTGAGCTTTTAAATGGATTAGAAAGAATATGTGTTTATGCTGGCTACGGGTTTACAGTTTTAAAAAGAAAGCCAACTGTTGGAAAAGAAGAGATCTATATTTTAAGAATAATAAAACATCCAGAGACTTATATTAGTAAAATAGGGAAAGTAAATTATAAAGGCTTTATTTGGTCTGTTCATACAGAAAACGAAACAGTAATCGCTAGAAGAAATGGTAAAGTTTTTATTACTGGAAATACGCCTTTCGAAAATATAACTTTGGATTTGAAGGTACCGGAACATTTAAAAGAAATGCCGGTAATTATTGGCGGCCAGCCCCAAAAAGAAACTTACAAAGAATTTCAGAAAGAAATGGATATTTTTAATCAGGCCTTGACTGAGGTTTATGTTGAGGGAGATTCTACTGGCAGGGTTTTTACCTTTCCTATTCCAACCTACAACATTACCAAAGATTTTGAATGGGATAATAATTTTTATGAGGGAATTTGGCAAATGACTGCTAAATATGGCATTCCTTATTTTTCGAATTTTATAAACTCTGATATGAAACCAGAAGATGCTCGTTCTATGTGTTGTCGGCTTCGTTTGGATAATCGCGAGCTTTATAAAAGAGGAGGAGGCCTTTTTGGCGCTAATCCTTTAACTGGCAGTATTGGCGTTGTGACTATTAATTTGCCCCGAATAGGTTATCTCTCGAAAACTAAAAAAGAATTCTTTGAAAGATTGGCTCAACTAATGGATTTAGCCAAAACAAGTTTAGAGATAAAAAGAAAGGTTCTAGAGAAATGGACTGAAAAAGGACTATATCCTTATAGTAGGTTTTATTTGTCAAATGTACAAAAGATGCGAGGCGGTTATTGGGGTAATCATTTTGCTACAATTGGAATTATTGGGATGAATGAAGCTTTGCTTAATTTTATGGGAGTAAATATCGCCGATAAAAAAGGAAGAGAGTTTGCTTTAGAAGTTTTAGATTTTATGAGAGAAAGATTGATAAAATATCAGGAAGAAACAGGGAATTTATATAATTTAGAAGCAACTCCGGCAGAAGGAACCTCCTATCGATTAGCTTTAATTGATAAAAAGGAATATCCAGACATTATCACGAGCGGCGAAAAACAACCATTTTATACTAACTCTACCCAATTACCAATTGATTATACCGACGATTTATTTGAAGCTTTAAAGCTTCAAGATGAATTGCAAATAAAGTATACTGGAGGAACTGTGTTTCATGCCTTTTTGGGTGAGGCGGTTTCTGATACAGAAACTGTCAAATCCTTAATTAAAACAATTTTTGAAAAATTTAAACTGCCATATTTTACTCTTTCTCCAACTTTTTCTGTCTGCCCAATTCATGGCTATATTCCGGGAGAGCATTTTACTTGTCCAAAGTGTTTAGTTGAGCAACCTTGCGAGGTTTATTCGCGAATCGTTGGTTATTTACGGCCAGTGCAACAATGGCATTTTGGTAAACAAGAAGAATTTAGATTAAGAAAAACTTTTAAAATTTAATGTTGTTTGGCGGATTACAAAGAATTACTTTAGTTGATTATCCAAAAAAAATAGCCGCGACTGTTTTTACTATTGGTTGCAATTTTTATTGTCCATTTTGCCACAATCCAGAATTAGTAGACCAAAATCTTATAAAAAACCAACCAAAAATTTCAGAACAAAAGGTATTGGATTTTTTAAAAGAAAGAAAAGATTTTTTACAAGGATTATGTATTACTGGTGGTGAACCAACTCTTCAAAAAGATTTAAAGAATTTTATTAAAAAAGTTAAAAAATTCGGTTATTTAGTTAAACTTGATACCAATGGTTCTAACCCGATAGTTTTAAAAGAACTAATTACCGAAAAACTGGTTGATTATGTGGCAATGGATATTAAAGCGCCGCTTAAAAAATATCATCTTTATACCAAAGGTATAGATTTTACTCCCGCAATAAAAAAATCAATTAAAATTTTGATGAATTCTAAAATTGACTATGAGTTTCGCACCACTCTTGACCCTTTAAATTTAACTGAGGATGATATTTTAAAAATTAGTCAGATGATTAAGGGAGCCAAGGCTTATTATCTTCAACAGTTTCATAATTTTAAAACTTTAGATTATACTTATAAAGAATTAAAACCCTTAAAAGAAGAGAAAATCCGTCAACTAATAGAAAAAATTAAGCCATTTTTTAAAATCTGCGCTTTAAGATAAATGAATAAAAGCTACTCTAAAGCGAAAATATTTCGCTTAAGTGGGGTGGCTTTTTTATTTGGAATAATTTTAAGTTATGTTTTCACTTTTAAGGTTCTTTTTCTTGTTTTTCTCATTCTTTTTTTAATTTTTGTTTTTCTTTTTATTTTCTTTAGAAAAAGAATCCCCTTGGCTGTTATTTTCTTTATTATTTTTTCTTTAATTTTTGGTTTTTTAAGATATAAAAAAGCTTTAAATTTCATTAATTACCCAATTGAAATAAGCAAACTACAAGATATTTCTTTTGAAGTTGTTTTAAGCGAGGAATTGGAAAATTATCAAAAACTTACTGTTAAAGTTTATGGTTTAAAAACTCTTTTTGGGGGAATAATTTATACTGATTTAAAACCGGCCTATTTTAAAGGAGAAATTATTAAAGTTAATAAAGGAAAATTTGAAAAAATTACTAATCCCTATTATGCCAATGGATTGTTTATTTTTTTTAAGATTAATTATCCTTTCATTTCAAAAATTCAAACAAATAAATTTTTAGTTTTTTTCTCTATCTTAAAAAATAAAATAAAAAACATCTTTAATAATTACCTTTTACAGCCCCAATCAAGCCTTTTAACCAGTTTGGTTTTCGGGAAAAAAGGAAATTTAAATAAAGACCTTGAAGAAGAACTTAATTTAAGTGGCTTATCTCATTTAGTAGCGGTTTCTGGATTGCATTTAGTAATTTTAACCGAAATAATTGTTGATTTTTTAAACAATTTTTCTTTAAACAGGTTTATTAGGGCATTAATTTTATTATCTTTGCTTTTATTTTTTGCCCTTTTAAGTGGTTTTACTCCTTCAATTACTCGCGCTTTAATAATGGCTTTGCTTTTGGTTTTCGCAGAATTAAATTTTAGACTTTATCACCCCTTAAACGCCTTGATTTTTACTGCTTTGATTATGACTTTTTCAAATCCCTTTATTTTAATTTATGATTTTGGTTTTCAACTTTCATTTTTAGCAACCTTGGGGATAATTCTTCTAACTCCGATTTTTAGAAAAACTTATTTTTTAAACCAGAGTTCTTTTAAATTTTTAAGAAATTTTCAAGAAGCCTTTTTTAGTAGTTTATCAGCCTTGATTTTTGTTTATCCTTGGCTAATTTTTAAAACCGGCAACATTTCTGTCTTATCTTTAATAAGCAATACTTTAGTTGTTCCCTTTATTCCTTATGTTTTAATTCTTGCTTTGATTTTAATACTTTTTAATTTTTTCTATTTTCCTGCTTTATTTTTTGGTTGGTTATTGAATTTTTGTTTAACTTATATTCTAATAATTGTTAGAATGTTTAGTTCTTTAAAATTCTTTATCATTTCTTTTCCATTTAAAATTCGGCCTATATTTCTTTTATTTTACATTTTTTTGATTTTCTATTATCTTAAATATAAAAAAGAACAGTTATTTATTAAAGAAAATATTTAATGAGCAATAAAAATTTAATATATTTGATAGTTGTTTTTCTTGTTTTAAATATCTTTTCTTGGGGGATTATATTTGAACGTCTAATTTTAAAAGAAAAGGTGGCTTTTTTAAATGTTGGCCAAGCAGACAGCGAAATAATTATTACTAAGGCAGGAAATATTTTAATTGATGCTGGATCAAAAAGAGTGGTTCAAGAAATTCAAAATGTTTTGCCATTTTTTGAAAAAACAATTGATATTTTTATTTTATCTCATCCCGATAGAGACCATTTTTTGGGAATTTTTGATATTTTAAATCGCTATAAAATAAGGTTAGTAGTTTTAAAAGATTTAAAAGACACAAATACTCTTTTTCAAGAATTTTTAAAATTAGTTAAGCAAAAGAAAATTTTAGTTATTCTTCCGTTAAAAGCTTTAAAAATTAGTTATGAAGGCAATAATAATCTTTTAGTTTTTTCTACCAATAATTTAAAACAAAAATCAACCAGCCAGAGTTCTTTAATTGCCCTTTATTCATTTGAGGGTTTTCATTTTCTTTTTACTGGTGATATTGATCAATATTTAGAAAATCAATTAAAGCCAATTTTAAAAAATTTAGTTTCAAAAATTGAGGTTTTAAAAGTTGCTCATCACGGTTCAAAAAGTTCCTCAAGTAAAGAATTTTTGAATTTTATTAAGCCCCGTTTCGCGGTGATTGAAACTGGTATTAATAATTATGGTCACCCTCATCAAGAAGCAATTGAAAGGCTAAAAGAAGCCGGAGCAACCATTTTTCGAACCGATTTAGACGGTTCAGTAGTTTTTACTATCAAAGGCAATAATTTGATTTATTCCCTAAAATAAGATAAAATATATTAAAATTTAATTTTTTATTTCGATGGAACGTTTATGGATAAAAGAGGCAGTTAATTATTTAAATAAAGAAATTCAACTTTTTGGTTGGGTAGATTCTCGCCGCGACCACGGAAAGATAATTTTTATTGATTTAAGAGATAGAACCGGTATTATTCAAGTGGTTTTTACGCCTTTAAACAAAGAGATTTATGAGAATGCTCAAAAATTAAGACCAGAATGGGTGATAGAAATAAAAGGCAAGGTTTTAAAAAGACCAAAAGAAATGATTAACCCTAAAATTTTAACTGGCGAGATTGAAGTTGAAGTGACTGATTTAAAAATTTTATCTCAGGCGAAAACTCCGCCTTTTGATTTATCAACTGATGGGAAAGAAATAGGCGAGGAGTTAAGATTAAAATATCGTTATCTTGATTTGCGGCGAGAAAGATTAAAGGAAAATATAATTTCTCGTTTTAAAGTAACAAAGTTTATTCGAGATTTTTTGTCAGAAAAAGGATTTATTGAAATCGAAACTCCTAATTTAACAAAATCAACTCCGGAAGGGGCTCGTGATTATGTGGTGCCTTCTAGATTAGAGCCGGGAAAGTTTTACGCTTTACCCCAGAGCCCCCAACAATATAAACAACTTTTGATGGTTGCCGGATTAGAGAGATATTTTCAAATTGCCAAATGTTTTCGCGATGAAGACACAAGGGGAGACAGGCAGCCAGAATTCACTCAACTTGATTTAGAAATGGATTTTCCTCAAGAAGAAGATATTTTGACTTTAATTGAGGCAATGTTTCAAGAGTTAATAGAAAAACTTTTTCCCGAAAAAAAGATAAAAGAGTTTCCTTTTCCGCGGCTTGATTATAGAGAGGTAATGAAAAAATATAATTCTGATAAACCTGATTTAAGAAACGATAAAAATGATCCCAATGAACTGGCTTTTGCTTTTGTAGTAAACTTTCCCTTATTTGAATGGAAAGAAACAGAAAACCGTTGGGATGCAGTTCATCATCCTTTTACTCGGCCTAAATTTTTAGAAGAAGAAACAATTCCTCAATTAATAGAACGAATGAAAAAAGATACCCAAAATATTTTTGCTCATCAATACGATTTAGTTTTAAATGGATATGAAGTTGGGGGTGGTTCTTTAAGGATTAGTGAACCAGAGCTGCTTCAAGCAGTTTTTGAAATTTTAGGGCATACCAAAGAATCAATCGAACGAAAATTTGGTCATTTGCTTGAAGCATTTTCTTATGGTGTTCCTCCTCATGGCGGAATTGCTTTGGGCCTTGATAGAATAATGATGATTTTAAGAAATGAATCCTCAATTCGCGAAGTAATTGCTTTTCCAAAAACTGGTGATGGTCGGGATTTAATGATGAATGCGCCCTCAGAAATTGAGGAAAAACAATTAAAAGAACTCCATTTGAAAACAATTAATAATTAGCCTTTCTTATATTCTTTAGTTCTTAATTTATAATTTTTAATTTCTAAATTATTATGGATTTTAAGCAAGAAAAAACTTTGGTTTTAATTAAGCCAGATGGTATTCAAAGGGGGCTAATTGGAGAGATAATAAAAAGATATGAAAGGACTGGTTTGAAACTAATTGCTTTAAAAATGTTGGTTCCAACAGAGGAATTAGTAGAAAGGCATTATACCGTTGATCCTGATTGGAAAAGAAAAACCGGAGAGAAATCTTTAAATTCTTATAAAATGAAAGGACTTAATCCTCCAAATGAAAATCCTGAGGAATTAGGAGAAAGAGTTTTAAATAATTTAAAAAGGTATTTAACTTCAGGTCCAGTAATTGCGATGGTTTGGCAGGGGATGAATGCGGTTAATATTATTCGGAAAATAACTGGTGCAACCGAACCTTTAACTTCTGATGTGGGAACGATTAGAGGCGATTTAACAATTGATTGCTATGAGGTGGCGGATATAGATAATCGGGCAGTCAGAAACTTGATTCATGCTTCTTCTTCTACTTGGGAGGCAGAAAAAGAAATTGCTGTTTGGTTTAAAGAAGAGGAATTGATAAAATATCGTTTGGTTGGCGAGGCAATTCTTTATGATGTTAATTTAGATGGTATTTTAGAATAAAACTCCTAAAAATATAAATTTCAAATATTAATTTTTTAAGATGACTACAAAATTGGCTTTAAAAGTAAATACTCAAAAATGTATTGGTTGTGGAATGTGTGTTAATTTATGCCCCGAGGTTTTTGAATTGAAAAACGGCCGTTCTTCGGTAAAAAAGGATGCTAAAATAGAAAAAAATAAAGATTGCATTATTCAGGCAGAGCAAAACTGTCCTATGGGAGCCATTGAATTTAAGGAAAAATAAATTTATATTTTAATATTTTTCGGGCCGTGGCGCAGTGGTAGCGCGCACCTTTGGGGTGGGTGAGGTCGTGGGTTCAAGTCCCACCGGCCCGACCAAACAAGACATTGCGAATTTTGGGGGGACGCGATTAAAAAATGTTGAGAAAATTTTTCTGTTTTGCTCGCCGAAGTTCGGCGGGCGGAAACGCTGGGCGGGTCCCGCCCTTTGCGTCAAAGGGCGGGATGTTGCTCGAAAAAGGTTCGCACTTCGTCCAGTAATTGCGACTGCTGTTTATTATTTTTATGTTTTTTCAGGTAATAAAATCGGTTTTTTTCACTCTTAAAAGCAAATTTAGAAAGATTCTTATTTTAATTTTTGTTATTTGGACTTTGAGTATGTTTGGCTTTGGAAGTCTAATTGGTTGGTATTTTGGTTCGAAATCAACACTTAATAAATTTCCTGAAATTTTTCCATCTGATAGAATTTTAATTATTTCGCCTCATATTGATGATGAGGTAATTTCGAGCGCTGGTTTAATTCAAAAAGCCTTATCAAAAGGAGCCCAAGTTAAAATAGTTTATTTAACTAATGGTGATAATAATTATCTTTCTGTTATTTTCAAAAACAGAAATTTCAAACAAACACCCAATGATTTTATTGCTTTAGGGGAAAAAAGAATGAGTGAAGCCAAAGAATCGATGGCGGTTTTAAAAGTTAGTTCTGATAATCTTATTTTTTTAGGTTATCCTGATGGCGGTTTAAAAAATCTTTTAAAAGAAAATTTTTTAATTCCCTATACTCATAAAGCCCTGCAATTTAACTATAACCCCTATAAAGGAACTTATAAACAAGGCCAACTTTATAAAGGAATTAATCTTTATAACGACTTAAAAGAAATTATAGAAAGCTTTAAACCAACAATTATTATTTTTCCCCATCCGCGAGATTTAAATCTTGATCATCAAGCAAGCTATTATTTTACTTTAAGCGCCTTGGAAGAAAATACCAGAGGAATGACTCTTTTTGCTTATTTAGTTCATTATAAAAATTATCCTTTTGAAAAAGGTCTCCATTTAGATAAATACTTGTATCCGCCAAATAAACTTTTTTCAAAAGAAGGTTGGTATAGTTTAGATTTAACACCCGAAGAAATTCAAAAGAAATTAGAAGCTTTATTAAAAGAAAAAACTCAACTTTATTATTATCCAAGCGGTGGAAAAAATTTGTTGGAGAGTTTTGTTTGCCAGAATGAGATTTTTGAGGAAATAATCAATAGATTCTAAGATGAATACTTTAGAATACGCCCCAAAAAGCATAAAAGAAATTTTTCAGATTTTGAACAGTAAAGAAACTGGTTTAGATTATTCAGAAATAAATCTTCTAAAGCAAAAATTTGGCTTAAACGAAATCAAAGCCAAAGAATTAAGACTAATTGATGTTTTAATTAGGCAGTTTAAATCTGCCTTTGTTTATCTTTTGCTTATTGCTTCTTTAATTGCTTTCTTTTTAAATCAAAGAATCGAGGCAGTTTTAATTATTATTTTTGTTTCAATTAATGTCTTTTTTGGTTTTTTTGAAGAGTACCGGGCTGAAAAATCAATTAAGGTCTTGAAAGATTTTTTAAAAACCACTACCAAAGTTATCAGAAATAACAAACTGGAAACTATTGAGAGCAAATTTTTAGTTCCCGGCGATTTAGTGATTTTAGAAGCCGGCGATATTGTGCCAGCAGATATTCGTTTAATAGAGACGAATAATTTTTTAGTTGATGAATCAGTTTTTACTGGTGAATCTCAGCCAATTTTAAAAACCTCTGAAACAATTTTAAAAGCAAAAACAATGTTTGAGGCAAAAAATATTATTTTTTCAAAAACAAGTGTTGTTTTAGGCGAGGCTAAAGGGATAGTTGTAAATACTGGTTTAAATACCGAATTTGGCAAATTAGCAAAAACCAGTGCTTCAATTATTAAACCAAGTCTATATGAAAAAGAATTAACTAATTTTTCTAAAATAATTTTAAGAATTGTCTTAATTACTTTCTTTATTATTTTTCTTTTAAATTTAATATTAAAAAAACATTCTGATATCAGTTATTATATAATCTTCTGTTTGGCTTTAATTGTTGGTATTATTCCCGAAGCTTTGCCTGTGGTGGTGACTGCTTCTTTATCTAAGGGCGCCTTAAAGCTTTTAAGAAAAAAAGTAGTCGTAAAAAGACTTTCGGCTATTCAAGATTTGGGCAATATGGAGGTTTTATGCACTGATAAAACCGGGACCCTGACAAAAAATAAATTAGAAATCGACAAAGTTTTTTCTAAAGATAAAAATTTATGCCTTTTTTATGCTCTCTTAGTTTCACCAATTTTTAAAAATAAAAAATTAACCAATCCGATAGATTTGGCTATTTTAAAAGCCTTAAAAGAAAACTATTCAATAAAAGATTATACAGTTTTAAAGGAAGAACCTTTTAATTTTGAAAAAATGCGAACCGAAATTTTAATTAAAACCCCGGAAGATAAAAAAATAATCATTATCAGAGGAATTAGTGAGTCTGTTTTAGAAGATTGTTTAGTTTCTAAAAATGATTTAAATAAAGAGGACATTTTAAAAGAAATTAAAGAAATTGAAAAAGAAGGAAAAAGAATTATCTCTGTTGCTTATAAAGAAATAAAAAATAAAAAAACCGACATTGATTTATTAAAGGAAAAAGATTTTACTTTTTTGGGTTACATTTCCTTTATCGACCCACTAAAAGAAACTGCCCATTCCGCAATTGAATTAGCAAAGAAATTAAATGTTAAAGTAAAAATTATTACTGGCGACAGCAAAGAAGTTAGCGGTAAAGTTGCTTTTGATATTGGTTTAATTAATGATCCGAAAGAAGTTGTTTCTTTAAATGAACTGATAAATTTGTCTGAAGAAGAATTTTTTCAAAAATGCGATAGGTATTCTGTTTTTTCCCGCGTTACTCCGGAAATGAAATTCAAAATTATTAAGGCTCTCCAGAAAAAATATGAAGTTGGTTTTTTAGGAGAAGGGGTAAATGATATTTTGGCTTTAAAAACAGCAAATGTTGGGATTGCGGTTAAAGAAGCAGTTGATGTTTCAAAACAAACCGCCGATATTTTTCTTTTAGAAAGCGATTTAAAAGTGATCATTGAAGGAATTAAAGAAGGGAGAATAATTTTCTCCAACATCAATAAATATCTGAAGTGCGCCGTTTCCTCTAATTTTGGCAATTTTTATTCTATTGCTATTATGTCTTTAATTTTACCCTTTTTGCCAATGCTTCCTCAGCAAATTCTTTTAGAAAATATCCTTTCGGATACTCCTTTAATTTCAGTTTCTGGTGATACAGTTGATATTGAGGAATTAGAAAAACCAAAAATTTATACAATTTCTAAAGTTTTTCCTTATATTTTAATTTTAGCCCTCTTAAGCTCACTTTTTGATTTAATTTTTCTTTCTATTTTTTATAAAAAACCGCCAGAAACAATTAGAACCTTATGGTTTATTTTTAGTCTTTTAACTGAAATGGCTTTCATTTATTCTATAAGAACAAAAAATCTATTTTATAAAGCAGCAAAACCATCAAAAATTTTAACTACCTCGCTTATCTCGGTTATTCTTTTTTCTTTAATTCTACCTTATTTTCCCTTTGGTAAAAAATTATTCTCTTTTAGCCCCCCAAACTTTTCTTTTCTTGTGCTTGTTTTTGTTTTAGTCTTGATTTACTTTCTAAGTAACGAACTTATAAAAAGATTTTATTTTAAGTTTTATTTTTCTTCGAAGTAACCATTATTAGCAATGATTGTTATTATTGACTTTTAACTTCGTTTTATTATCGTTTTATTATCGACTTCGCAAACTTTTTTATTATCGACAAGTCGTTAACGACTTGTAAAAATATTACACCAAAAAAATGTTAGTTTTTTTGATATTAGCGATGCAAGAAAAGTTTTTGGGATAAAAAAGGAAAAACTCTTTATGAGCTTTTACAAAGATTAGAAAAAGCCGGAATTATAGAAAGAATTGTTAAAGGGAAGTATTTTTTTTGTTTCGCGAAGTCAACGATTTTGAATTAGCTAATTTTTTGGTTAACCCCTCTTATATTTCCTTGGAATCAGCTCTTTCTTTTTACGGAGTTTTGTCTCAGTTTCCCTATACCATTACTTCTGTTACCCCCTTAAAAACCAAAAAGATAGTGTATCGAGACAAAGAATATGAATTTTGCCATTTAGAAAGCAAGTATTTTTTTGGTTTTATAAAAAGAGATAAATTTCTTATTGCCTCACCCGAGAAAGCTTTACTTGATGAACTTTATTTTATGGCAAAAAAAATTAAGAAACATTTCCCTAGATGATTTAGATTTAAGTTTGATTGATAACAATAAATTTAAAAGATTAAGCGAAAAGAATAAGTTTTTACCCCTTCAAAATCTGATTCAAAAATTAAAACTATGATTGACAAAGAAACATTACAAGATTTAGCCAAAGAATTAAAAACCGATTTATTCACGGTTTCTCGTGAGTATCTTCAACTTTTATTTTTGAAATATTTTTATAGTCAAAAGGAAAGCGAAAAAGTGTATTTTAAAGGAGGAACAGCGTTACGATTTTTATTTGGCTCTTTTAGGTTTTCAGAAGATTTGGATTTTATGAGTCTCCTAGCCAAAAACAAATTAAAGGTTTTAATTGATAAAACTCTTCAAGATTTAATTAAAGAAGCCGGGGAGATATCCTTTAAAGAAGGGGAGATAATCGCCGACGCTTTTAGTGGTAGAATTTTTCAAAAATTACCCGAATTTAATTTTCCTCTTACTATCAGGTTAGATTTTTCTTTAAGGGAAAAACCTTTTTTAACCGAAACTTCTTATCTCGAGATAATTTTTCCTCTTGGTCCTTTTCCTCAAGTTTCTCATTTAAAAATTGAGGAATTAATGGCAGAAAAAGTGAGAGCAATTTTAACCAGAAATAAAGGAAGAGATATTTTTGACCTTTATTTTCTTCTTTCTAAAAAAATTTTCATTGATTAGAAATTAATGAATAAAAAAATGTCCCTCTATAAAAAGACTGCTGATATTCAAAAATTAATTCAAGCAATTAGTGATTTTCCTCAAGAAGAAATTAAAAACGATCTCACAAAATTTCTTCCCTTAACCCATCGCGATTTGGTAGAAAAAGTAAAAGAACTAACTTGAGAAAAATTAAAAGAAGAAGTATAATATAAAAAACGGTAGGCCCCTCACTTGGAAAGCACAAGATTTCATCTTTTTGGGTAAAGTCCCTCACTTGTGTGCAAGTGAGGGACGAAGCCCAGTGCTTTCCAAGTGAGGGGGGGTAGAGAGCCAACTTTTAACCTTTACTTTTATGAGAATAAAAGATATTTCCACAATTGACAGGCCAAGAGAAAAGTTATTAAAATACGGAGCAGAAAAACTCTCAGATGCTGAACTTTTGGCCATTCTTTTAAGAACCGGCACAAAAGGGAAATTATGTCGCTGGCTAAAACTTGATAAATCTTTTTATGGAGAAGATTTAACAAAAAGCAAAAGAATTTGGCTTGAGGATCGGAGAGAGAAAATAAAACCAAGCCAAATTCTAAAAACCAAAAGAATTGGAATTGATTATGCCGGATTTTATTGGAGTAAAATAAAATGGCGTTTTGTGCTAAAATAAAAGATATGAGAAAAATTAAATGGCTAATAATTTTAATAGTGGTTTTAATCGGAATTGTTTTTGTTTTTCAAAAGTTAAATCATCAAGAAAACACTTTAACCAGAAAAAATATTTTAACCAGAAAAGTTCTGTTATATTACTACAATCCTTTATTAGATAAAGATCAAACGGGAAATATAAAATGCTCGGAAAGTGGATTGGTGCCAATTGAAAGAGAAATTCCTTTATCAAAAACTCCCCTTAAAGAGACTCTTAATTTACTTTTAAAGGGAAAAGCAAATTTAAATGAAGAAGATATAAACAATGGGATAACGACCGAATTTCCTTTAGAGGGGTTTTCTTTAAAAGAGGTAAATTTAACACCAGATGGCACTTTGATTTTAAAATTTGAAGATTTATTAAATAAAACTGTTGGCGGAAGCTGCCGAGTAAATATTTTGAGAAATGAGATTTTAAAAACTGCTAAACAATTCAAAGAAGTAAAACAAGTAAAATTTTTACCTGAAGAATTATTTCAGCCATAAACAAAGAGGTTTTGGTCGATATCTCTTTAAGGAAACTAATAATTTTTAATTTATGAAATCAAAAAAGTTTTTGATAGTTGCCATTATTGTGATTGTTTTAGTAATAGCTGGAATTTTGTTAATGAAGAAACCAAGTCCATCTGTTACCCAAAAAATTCAAGAGGATAAGCAAATTATTAACGAGGTGATAAATTGCCAGAATGATCCGAATTGCGTGTCTAATAATTTTCTTAAATGTAAGCCATTGAGTTTTAAAATGGATTTTCCCCAAGGAGGAAGTTATATTTTACAAGTTAAAGGAAAAGAGGGGAATAATTGTAGATATTTAGTCAAGTTAATAAAAACCGATGGTTCACTTATGATTGGTTTTGATTGCCTCTTGCCAATAGAATATTTATCTAAAGATACTCTTGATAGTCTTTTTGGCAATGCTCAAGGTGAACTAAAGACTCAGCAAGAACAATATCAGCTATATTGCCGGCCACTTCAACAATAAGAATTAAAACTGCCTTAAAGGCAGTTTTAAAATAGAAATTTTTGCTATAATATAGAAAATGCGTTCTTTTATTTCTTTAATTTTGTTTTTTAGCATTTTATTAGAAAATTATATTTTTTCTAACCACCTAAAAATAAACGAATTCCTTCAAGAAAAATTTACTCCTTCAGAAAAATTAGGACAGATTTTAATGTTAAATGTTTTTCCTCAAACACCGGATGAAACGATTATTGAGGCAATAAAAGACTATAAAATTGGTAATTTTAATTTAGTTGGTTTTTATAGAAATCAACAAACTTTCCAAAGAAAAATTGCTCTTATTTATAAAGAGGTGCGACAAAACCTTAAATTAGAACCTTTTATTGCAATTGACGAAGAGGGGCCGATTCAAAGAATTAGTTGGCTCAATTCAAAAAAGCAAAAAGATTTAAAAGATAAAGAAGAGGCTTTTAAGGAGGTGCAAAGAAGAGGAAAAGCTTTAAAATCTTTAGGAATTAATATGATTTTTGCCCCTGTTTTAGATTTTACTACCTTAAATGACGATTATATCTGGTCAAGAACTTTTCAGACAAATAAAGAAAGAACTGCCGAATTAGGGAAATCAATGATCGAGGGGTTTTATCAGGCTCAAGTTTTTCCTGTGGCAAAGCATTTTCCGGGTTATATTTTTTAAAAAGAGAATCCGCACGGGAATAAATTAGAATCAAAGCCATTTAATGCCTATCAGCAATCCATTGATGTCTTTAAAAAGGTAATAGAAGAAAATATGCCGCTTGGATTGATGATAGGACATTTAATAATAAAAGAATTTGGAGAAAAACCAATTACTCGTTCAAAAGAGTTCACCAATTATTTAAGAAAAAATTTACAATTTGACGGCTTATTAGTGACTGATAGTTTAGGAATGGCCTCCTATAGATTAGATAATTCTTTTGAAGAGAGCGCCTTAGAAACGCTTCTGGCTAATTATAATTTGATGATTTTATCATCTAATACCAAAGTATCTTTTAAAATGGTGGATTATCTTTTAAAGAATTTAGATAAAGAAATAGTAGAAGAATCTTTAGATAATTCATTCTTTAAAATTTATTTTGTAAAACAAATTCTCTTGAAAAAATAAAAAATTTTTATTATAATATTTTATGGTCGAAAAATTAAAAACTAAATAAACTGAATAAAAAATATGGCACTAGTTCCTTGGAGACCCCTTTTTGATTTGGACCGCTTTTTTGAAGATGAAGATTGGTTTCTTCCGGTAGTTTCTAAAGCAAAATTTATGCCTGAGATGGATTTGTATGAAACTGATAAGGAAATAGTTGCCGAAATCAATGCACCTGGAATTGATCCGGAGAAAACAGAGATAGTGATTGATAATGGTTATCTAAAAATTAAAGGAGAGGGAGAAGAAAAGAAAGAAGAAAAGAAAAAAGATTACTGGCGCAAAGAAATTAGTCATCGTTCTTTTGAAAGAACCGTGAGGTTACCTCAGGAAATAGAAGAAAATAAGGTCGAAGCAACTTATGAAAAAGGTGTTTTAAAAATTGTGATGCCGAAAAAAGAAGCGGTTCAATTAAAAGGGAAGAAGATTCAAATTAAATCAAAGTAATTTTTTAAACTCCGCTTTGCAATCAAGGCGGAGTTTTGTTATTATAAAGATATAAAATATGATTACTTTTGAAGATTTTTCAAAGATTGATTTGAAAATAGCAAAGATATTAAAAGCAGAAAGGGTGGAAAATTCTGAGAAACTAATTAAATTAAAAATAAAAGTTGGTGGAAAAGAAAAACAAATAGTTGCGGGAATTGGTAAATTTTATAATCCAGAAGATTTAAGGGAAAAATTAATTGTGATTGTTGATAATCTTGAGCCAAAAAAAATAATGGGCCTTCAAAGTGAAGGAATGCTTTTAGCTGCTTCAAATGGAGAAGAGTTTTCTTTAATTGTTCCGGATAAAGAAATTAAAGACGGAAGCCAAATTAAATAAATTTTATGACACAATTAGAAGCGCTTAAAATTTTAAAAGAAAATTTAACTAATCAAAATTTAATTAAACATTCGCTGGCAGTAGAAGCAATAATGAAAGGTTTGGCAAAATTTTTTAAAGAAGATATTGAAAGATGGGGTTTAGTAGGTTTACTTCATGATATTGATTACAAAAAAACAAAGGATGATCCGGACAAACATTCGATTGTCGGCGCAGAAATGCTAAAAAATTTAGGTTTTGATGAAGAATTTGTAAAAGCAGTTGCTTCTCATAATGAAAGACACGGTTTTCCTTTAGAATCTTTAATGGCCAAAGCTCTTTTTGTTAGTGATCCTCTTTCTGGTTTAATAGTGGCAGCGGCTTTAGTTTTGCCTTCGAAAAAATTGACAGATTTAACAACGGAGAATATTTTAAATCGTTTTAAAGAAAAATCTTTCGCCCGGGGCGCTAATAGAGAACATATTAAAAAATGCGAGGATTTATTAAATATTCCCTTGGAAAAATTTATTGAGATATCTTTAAATTCAATGAAAGAGATTGCTTCTGATTTAGGTCTTTAAACTTAATTTTTAAAGATGATTACTTTAAAAGAAGTTAACAATAATAAACATATTTTAGAATTTATTCGAAAAAGCGAGGAAACTTTAAAAAGAATGGGCTATACTGAACATGGATTGAAACATGTAACTCTTGTTTCTGATAGAGCAAGAAACATAGCTAAAGAAATTGGTTTAACAAAAGAGGAACAAGAAATGTGCGCTATTAGCGGATTTTGTCACGATATGGGAAATTTTTTATCTCGTTCTCACCATCATTATCTTGGTTCAATACTTTTTTATGAAGTTTTTAAAGATAAATATCTGATTGAAGAGTTAATTCCCATAATGCAGGCAATTGCTGTTCATGATAAAGATGAACTGGAATTTTCAAGTTCTATTCCAGCGGTTTTGGTGATTGCAGATAAATCAGATGTGAGACGTTCACGAGTTTATGCAAAAAGTCTGGAAGAAATAAAAGGTGATATTCATCATCGGGTAAATTTCGCCACTAAAAACAGCAAAGTAAAGGTGTTCAAGAATAAAAAGATAATTTCTTTAACTTTAGAAATTGATTCAAGTATTACCCCTATTATGGAGTATTTTGAAATTTTTACTCAAAGAATGGTTTACTGCCGAAAGGCAGCAGA
The DNA here is from genome assembly GCA_049969555.1 of Minisyncoccia bacterium. Lineage (GTDB taxonomy): Bacteria > Patescibacteriota > Minisyncoccia > UBA6257 > UBA6257 > DAOOKJ01. Next base: position 35,922 of record JBMFOQ010000001.1, on the reverse strand, counting down.
TTATTTGGGCTATAAATTTGGCCTAAAAATTAATAATTTTAAATTATTATAAAAATTGTGCTTAAATTAAGATAAATAAAACAATGGCAAGAATTTTAAACCAAAGAGATAGAGTGAGGAAACTTAAAGTTTTAAGATCGGCAAGGCTAAACTGCCACGTCCATAAATTTCAGATAAAAAAATCAAAAAGAATAGAGGCTTCAAAATCAAAGTAAATGTTTAATTTATTAAAAAAAATTGATAAAGAACTTTTTTATTTAGTTTCAGCAGAACTTCAAAGACAAAAAGAAACAATTGACTTAATTGCTTCTGAAAACATTGTTCCTTCAGTTATTTTAGAAGTTTTGGGCTCTGCTTTAACTAATAAATACTCAGAAGGATATCCTTTTAAAAGATATTATCCGGGTAATTTTTATTATGATGAAATAGAAATTCTTGCCCAAAAAAGAGCATTAAAAGCTTTTAATTTAAATGAAAAAAATTGGGCAGTTAATGTTCAGCCATATTCTGGTTCGCCAGCAAATTTAGCTGTTTATAATGCTTTACTTAATCCATTTGATATTTTAATGGGAATGAATTTAACGAGTGGCGGGCATTTAACTCATGGTCATTCAGTTAATTTATCCGGAAAAATTTATAAAGCCATTCAATATGGAATCAATGAGAAAACTCAACTGATAGATTATAACCAAGTAGAAAAGTTAGCTAAAAAATTCAAACCAAAATTAATTGTTTGTGGCACAACTTCTTATCCCCGAATTATAAACTTTAAAAAGTTCAAAGAAATTGCCGATAAAGTTAATGCTTTTTTAATGGCTGATATTTCTCATATTGCTGGTTTGGTTTTGGCTGGTTGCCATCCTAATCCTTTTAAATATTGTGATATCGTAACTACCACTACCCATAAAACCTTGCGCGGTCCACGAGGCGCAGTGATTTTCATTAATAAAAAATCAAAAATTGCTACAAAACAAAAAATTGATTTAGAAAGTTTAATAAATAAATCAGTTTTTCCCGGAATGCAAGGAGGGCCGCATAATAATGTTACCGCCTCAATTGCTTTGATGTTTAAATTAGCGAAGACAGAAAAATTTAAAAATTACCAAAAACAGATTGTCAAAAATGCCAAAACTTTAGCCAATGAACTTAAAAAATATGGTTTTAATTTAGTTTCTAATGGAACAGACAATCATTTAATGGTGGTTGATGTAAAAAATACTGGTTTTTCAGGAATTGAGGCGGAAAAAATTTTAGAAAAAGCAAATATTTTAGTCAATCGAAATGTCATTTCCGGCGACTTAAAGCCTTTTAAACCATCGGGAATAAGGATTGGTACCCCGGCAGTTACTTCAAGGAAAATGAAAGAAAAAGAGATGAAAATTATTGCCCAATGGATATCTCACTTATTATTTAAAAAAGAAAAACCAGAGGTAATTAAAAAAGAAGTAATAAAACTACTAAAGAAATTTCCTCTTTATGAGAAATAAATCAAGGATTGCCATTGTTTTTGGCGCTCGGCCAACCTTTATTAAGATGTCTCCTTTAATAAAAGCTCTAAAATTAAAAAGGGCTAATTTTTTTATTATTCACACTGGCCAACATTATTCTAAAGAATTAAACAAAGTATTTTTTGAAGAACTAAAAATTCCAAAACCAGATTATAATCTTAAGGTTGGTTCTGGTTCTCAGGCTTACCAAACAGGTTTGGCTTTAATAAAAATTGAAAAAATTTTTCTTAAAGAAAAACCAGATTTGGTTTTAGTTTATGGCGATACTAATGCAATGCTTTCCGGCGCTTTAGGAGCGGCAAAACTTCATCTTCCTTTAGCCCATATTGAGGCGGGATTGCGTTCTTATGATAGATTTATGCCGGAGGAAATTAATCGGGTTATGGCTGATCATTTAAGCGATTATCTTTTTGCGCCAACAGAGATAGCAAAAACCAATCTTTTAAAAGAAGGAGTTAAAAAAGAAAAAATTTTTGTGGTGGGAAATTTAATAGTTGATGCTTTATTTCAAAATATAAAAGTTACATCTAAATATCTTAAATTATTAAAAAATTTAAAAATTAAAAAGAATAATTATTTTTTAATTACTGCTCATCGGCCGGAAAATGTAGATGTTAAAGAAAAATTAAGCGGGATATTAGAAGGTCTTTCTTTAATTTATAAAACCTATAATTTGCCTATCATTTTTCCTATTCATCCGCGGAGCGAGAAAATGATAAAAAAATTTAAATTAAAAATTCCCGAAGGAATAAAATTAACAAAACCAGTTGGTTATTTTGAATTTTTAACTTTGATGAAAAATGCTAAATTAGTTTTAACTGATTCTGGCGGAGTGCAGGAAGAAGGTTGCATTTTAAAAATTCCTTGCGTGACTTTAAGAGAAAATACCGAAAGACCAGAGACAATTAAAGTAAAAAGCAATGTTTTGGTTGGTACTGACCCAGAAAAAATTTTAAAAGGAGTAAAAACAATGATTCAACATAAGAAAAATTGGAAAAATCCTTTTGGTGACGGAAAAACCTCTTTAAAAATTATAAAAATTTTAAGAAAAGAAGGATTTTTGATATAATAAAAGAAAAGAATTTTTTAGAAAATATGAAAAATTTTATTATTGGTGATAGTATTGCTTATAATTTGGCCAAATTATTAGACTGGGAATATCTTAAAATAGAGGAGAGAATTTTTCCTGATGGCGAGGTTTTACCAAAAATAGAAAAAGAAGAAAAAATAAATCAGGCAATTTTAGTTTTTAACAAAAAAGAAGAAAATATAAATTCTTATTTGATTAAATTTTTTTTTCTTTCAAGAAAATTAAAAGAGATTTCTCGAAAAGTAATTGGGATATTGCCTTACTATCCTTATGCCAGACAGGATGTTGTTTTTTTTGAAGGAGAACCGCTTTCTAGTTTGTATTTAGCAGAATTAGTCGAGAAAAATTTAGATGTTTTTTTGACGTGTAATCTCCATGAGCATCGTAAGAAAATTTCAGAATTATTTGAAATTCCGGCCTATAATTTATCTCTATTTGCTGATTTGGCAATGTTTTTTAAAGATTTAAATGTCAATCAATCAGTAATAGTTGGGCCAGACAGAGAAGCAAAAGCATTTTTGGACGATTTTTCAGAAAATTTTCCTGCAGAAAAATATGTTTTTCTTAAACAAAGAGATGCCAAGACCGGAAAAATTAACTTTTTAGAAACAGAATTTGATTTTTCTAACAAAGAAGTTATTATTATTGACGATATTTTAAGCACGGGAAAAACTTTGTTTGAGATCGCAAAAAAAATTAAAGAAAAAGGGGTCCAAACTATTAGTTTTGCTTTTGTTCATTTATTAAATAAGCAAGGAATAGAATTATTAAAGGAATTAAAACCTAAAAAAATTATCACTACCAATACTTTGGATAATAATTTTTATCAGTTAGATATTACCAAATCTTTAGCCAATTTTCTTAAAGAAAAAATAATAAAAGAGTAATATGAAGGAAAATAATCAACAAGAGAATAGTTTTTTCCTTAAAGCCAGATATTTAGATATCAAAACTGGTCATCCTTGGGTAGTGGTTGTTTCTGAAGAGGATGCTAAAACTTATGGTATTAGGGCAGGCGATGAATTAATTTTAAAATGGAATCATAAACAAACTGAAGTAGGAGTTGATTTAACAAAAGAATTGGTTAAGAAAGGAGAGATTGGTCTTTTTAAAGATATCATTGAAAAATATCAGATCAAAAAAGGGGAAGTGTTGGAATTATCTTTAGCTGCGCCGCCGCCTTCTTTAGAAAGTATAAAAAAGAAACTTTTAAATAAAGAATTAAATTATGAAGAAATCAAGGGAATAATGGCAGATATTGTTAATTATCGTTTGGACGATATTCAGATTGCTTTCTTTTTAACCTCAGCTTTTAAAAAAAATGGTTTTTCGAAGAAGGAAATTTATTATTTAACAAAGGCAATGGCAGAAACCGGGGAAATGGTTTATTGGAATAAAGAGATCGTGGCTGACAAACATTCGATTGGCGGTGTTTGTGGAAACCGGACAACTCCAATTATCGTTTCTATTGTTTCAAGTTTAGGAATTTTTATGCCTAAGACTTCTTCCCGCGCAGTTACTTCAGAAGCAGGCACAGCTGATGTAATTGAGGCAATTGCGCCAGTTGAGTTTTCTTTATTGAAAATTAAAAAAATAGCAGAAGAGGTTAATGCTTGTTTGGTTTGGGGTGGTTCTTTAAAATTAGCACCAGCTGATGATCGAATTTTAAGAGTGAGTTATGAATTAGGGATTGAGCCTTTTTCAAAAATGATTGTTTCGATTATGGCAAAAAAAGTGGCAATGGGAGCAACTCATTTGGTAATTGATATGCCTATTGGTGAGGGAGCAAAAATTTCTCATTTCGCCGATGCCCAAAAAGTAAAAGATACTTTTCTTTATTTAGCCAAAAGATTTAATATTAAAACTAAAGTCTTAATTGAAAAAATAAATGGTCCGGTAGGAAGAGGAATCGGGCCTGCTTTAGAAATAAAAGACGTTTTAAAAGTTTTAGAGCAAAAATCAGATAGGCCTTTAGATTTGGAAAAAAGAGCCATAAAATTAGCTGGCACTCTTTTAGAATTAACTAAAAAAGTAAAAAAGGGAAAAGGAGAAAAAATTGCTTATGCCCAGTTAACAAACGGTCAGGCGCTTAATCAATTTAGAAAAATTATTGAAGCCCAAGGAGGAATAAAAGAAGTTTCATCAGAGAAAATTTCTTTAGGGCAAATAAATTATGAGATTAAATCCGAAAAGGAGGGAACGGTTTCTAAAATAGATCTTAAAAAATTGATTAGGATTAGTCGGCTTTTAGGTTCGCCAACTACCAAAGAAGCAGGCGTTTATTTGAATAAAACTGTAAAAGAAAAAGTCTTAAAGGGAGAAACTTTGTGTACCTTATATACCACAAGTTTAGAGCGGCTTAATTTAACTTTAGACGAATTAAAACAAGAAGAATTATATCGAATTGATGCTTGAAAATTTTTGATAATTCTCTTTGTGAAAAAACAAGTTTAACCATTAAATTTTATTGAGATAGTAAATAAAAGTTTTAATTAAAAAATGAGTTTTAAAGATAGGGTATTAAAAATACTAAGAAAAATTCCTCAGGGCAGTTTTTTAACTTATCAAAAAGTGGCAGAACTATCTTTAAATAAAAAAGCCTCAAGGGCAGTGGGAAATTTAATGGCAAAAAATAAAAATAAAGATATTCCTTGCCACCGTGTAATAAAAAGTAATTATGATATTGGGGGTTATAAAGGTTCTTTGAAAAAAAGTTATTTAAAAGCGGGGCTATTACTTAAAGAGGGAGCAATTGGAGTGATCCCAACTGATACAATCTATGGGATTTGTGGCTCAGCTTTAAACAAAAAAACAGTAGAAAAAATTTATAAACTAAGAAAAAGAAATTCCAAAAAGCCAATGATTATTCTAATTTCTTCTTTAAAAGATTTAAAGTTTTTTAAAATTAAATTAAAAAGAAAAACACAAAAGATTCTTAAAAAGATATGGCCGGCAAAAATCAGCGTTATTTTACCTTGTAAATTAAAACAATTTTTTTATCTTCATAAAGGAACTAATTCTTTGGCTTTTAGAATTCCAAAAAACAGAGAATTATTAAAAATTTTAGAAATTTCCGGACCTGTAGTTGCCCCAAGCGCTAACTTTGAAGGAGAAAAGCCAGCAGAAACAATCAACGAGGCAAGAAAATATTTTAAAGACAAAGTTTTTTATTACAATAAAGGAAAACTAAAAGGAAAACCCTCAACTTTAATTGATTTTACTTCTTCTCAAATTAAAATTTTAAGAAAAGGGCAGGATTATAAAAAGGTTTTAAGGATTATTTTAAATAGGAATAAAAATGCTAAAATAAAATAGGTCGGAAAATTAAATTTAGAGTTAAAATTTATGAATTCTTATCCTGAAGTTTATAACTTGTTAGGTCATAACCTTTTAGTTTTATACACTCTTTTGGCTTGGTCTCTTGCTTGGAAAGGGTTGGCCTTATGGAAAGCAAGCCAAAGAAAAGAAAAAATTTGGTTTGTTGTTCTTTTAGTTTTAAACACTCTTGGACTTTTAGAGATTTTGTATCTTTTTGTTTTTTCTAAAGAAGAATCTCAAAAGAAAAAGGTAAGCAAAAAAGAAAGTGAAGAAGAAAGCGAAGAAGAAGACAAAGAAAAAAAATAAATGATAAATTTAATTTTCCAAGCAATTTTTTTGGGAATTATTCAGGGTTTAACTGAATTTTTGCCTATTTCCAGTTCTGCTCATTTAGTTTTTTTTCAGGAATTTTTTCCCTCCATTAAAACAAACGCTTTTCAGTTTGATTTAGTTTTGCATTTAGGAACAATTTTGGCTTTAATAATTTTTTTCTTTAAAGATTTTAAAGATATTTTATTTCATTCCCGGCCATTAATTTTAAAAATAATTTTAGCTGTTTTCATAACGGCAATCATTATTTTTCCTTTTAGAAATTTAATTGAAAAAATTTTTCAAGTGCCAAAATTGGCTGGCTTAATGCTTTTAATTACTGCTTTGATTTTATTTTTGGCAAGCAGGAAAAAGAATAACAAGAAAAAAGAAATAGGGTATAAAGAAGCGATAGTTGTTGGTATTTCTCAGGCATTTTCTGCTTTGCCCGGTATTTCGCGTTCAGGAATTACTATTAGCTCAGGTATTTTTTCTAATTTAGATTCAAAGATTGCTTTCAATTTTTCTTTTTTAATGACAGTGCCTTTGATTTTAGGAGCAAGTTTAGTAGAGCTAAAAAACTTTACTTTAATAAATAATAATTTGATTTTGCCTTATCTTTTTGGTTTTGTTTTTTCTTTTGTTTTTGGATTAATTGCTTTAAGGTGGCTAAAAAAGATGCTTAAATTAGGAAATAAAAGTTTATTTTATTTTTCTTTGTATTGTTTGATTTTTGGAATATTGATTATTTTAATAGTATAAGAAAGAGGCCGGAAAATTAATAAAAATTTTTAAATTAAAAGATTTTTTAAAAGGCGGGCTTTAACCTGCCTTTTAGATTTTAAATTTTAAGTGATATAATTAATTATTATGATTTCTTACGGGGTGGCAACTTTTGGCTTAGATGAGGGGAAATGCCCAAAATGGCTTTTTGAGCGCATGGTTAAATTATCAAGAAAAATGATTTATTTAATGATTGAAGAGTTTGGGCCAGAAGAGGTGGTAAAAAGATTAGCTGATCCGGTCTGGTTTCAATCTTTAGGAACAGTTTTGGCATTTGATTGGAACTCTTCTGGTTTAACTACGATTTTGGCCGCCGCTTTAAAAGAAGCAATTCGAGGCGAAGAAAAGGAACTAGGGATTTTTATTTGTGGAGGAAAGGGAAAGACTTCAAGAAAAACACCAGACGAGATTTTAAGTTGGTCAAATATCCTTGGTTTTGATTTAAATAAGGCAAAAAGTTTGGTTTATAATTCAAAAATGGCTGCTAAAGTAGATAGCGCTTTAATTCAAGATGGTTTTCAGATTTATCACCATACTTTTATTTTTTCTCAAAAAGGAAGTTGGGCAGTAATTCAGCAGGGGATGAATACTTTAAACCAAACAGCAAGAAGGTATCATTGGTATTCGGATTCTTTAAAATTTCATTCTCCTTTAACTGGCTCTAAAAATTTAGTTTTAGAACCACACGTCGGAGTAATAAGCAAAAAAAGATTTAAAAATGTTTTAAATCTGACAAAAAAAGAAAGCGAGCCAACACAGAAATTAAGTGTAGAATTAGTTAACCAGGGATTTTATAGTTTAATGAAAGAGATTAAAATTCTCTCACGCTACAGTTCGCAATTAAATCAAATGTTAAAAATAGGTAATGAGAAAAAACAACTTACTCTTTTAAATTTAGAAAATAAGGAATATAATTATCATCCAGTAGTTAATGAAGATTTTTTTAAGAATAAATATCTCACAAAAATTTTGTATAAATTAACGGAATTAAAACCGATTGATTACGAAGAATTGCTGAGTGTCTTTGGTGTTGGCCCAAAAACTATTAGAGCCCTCACTTTAATCGCAGAAGTAATCTATGGAGCAAAACCTTCTTACGAAGATCCAGCGCGCTATGGCTTTGCTTTTGGCGGAAAAGATGCTACTCCTTATCCGGTTGATAGAAAAAATTACGATGAAATTCTTACCTTAATGAAAAAAATTAAAAAAGATAAATTATTATGAGTCAAAGTTTTATTTTTATATTTCAATTAGTTGTTTTGCTTTTTTCTATAGTAATTCATGAAGTTTCCCATGGAGCAATGGCAAAAGAATTAGGCGATGATACAGCAGAAAAATTAAAAAGGTTGACTTTAAATCCTTTGGCTCATTTAGATTTTTTTGGCTCTTTTCTTTTGCCTCTTTTACTTTATGTTTCAAGCGGCGGTTCATTTATTTTTGGTTGGGCAAAACCAGTGCCTTATAATCCTTTAAAATTAAGAAATCCCCGTCGAGATTCAGCGCTTTTGGCATTTGCCGGCCCAATGGCTAATTTACTTCTGGCTTTGTTTTTTGGAGTGATTTTGAGATTTAATCTTTTGCCAACCACTGTTATACCCTTTATTGCCATTATTATTGCAATCAATATAAAATTAGCAATTTTTAATTTAGCACCAATTCCTCCGCTTGATGGTTCAAAAATTTTGCTTTACTTTTTTCCTTCCCCAAAATTGGAAATTTTTCTTTTGCAATATAGCTATTTTCTTTTAATATTTTTTCTTTTGTTTGGCTGGAGCTTCACTCAACCTTTAATTTCTCTAATTTTTTATTTATTTACCGGCTTAAGATAACAATAGTTCAAAGAAAAAATAGTTCTAAAAGATTTTGGCACCTCACTTGAAAAAGATAAACAAATTTATAAAATGAATTTGTTAAATAATTAAGTAATTAAAGAATTTTATCTAAATTTTAGAATTCTTTCTTATTTTTAAAGTATCTCTGGCGATAGCCAATCTTTTTCAAGTGAGTGGTTTGACCTTTTTTATTTTTTTTGTTATACTTGTTTATCATCAAATAAATCAATTAATTTGGTTTTAGGATTTAGGGCTTAAGATTTAGGATATTATCATGCCTACTTTAACACAATTAATTAGAAAAGGAAGAAAGCCAATTATTAAAAAGAGCAAATCAGTTGCTCTTTCTTTTGGTTTTAATATAAAGAAAAATCGGCCAATAGATTATCCTTCGCCATTTAAAAAAGGAGTTTGTATTAGAGTTTTTACTACTACTCCAAAGAAACCAAACTCTGCTTTAAGAAAAGTAGCCAGAGTTAGATTGTCTAATGGTCAAGAAATCACTGCTTATATTCCAGGTGAGGGACATAATTTACAAGAGCACTCTATTGTTTTAGTAAGAGGCGGCAGGGTAAAGGATTTACCAGGAGTGAGATATCATATTGTTAGAGGAAAATACGATTGCGCGGGAGTAGAGAATAGAAAACAACAAAGAAGCAAATACGGTGCGAAAAAACCGAAGGAATAAAAGATGAAAATTCCAAATTCTAAATCTAAATTCTAAAATTTAAGATCATTTATGAGAAGGAAACATCGTCAAGAAAAAGAATATGAACCAGATTTGGTTTATCAAGAGCCTTTAGTTACAAGGTTTATTAATTATTTGATGAAAGATGGCAAAAAGACAATTGCCAGAAAGATAATGTATCAAGCTTTAGAAATTATTAAAAAGCAAACAAATAAAGATCCAATAAATGTTTTTAAAAGAGCAATTGAAAATACTTCTCCTGAATTAGAGTTAGTGACCAGGAGAATTGGAGGAGCGAACTATCAAATTCCTCGGCCAGTACCCGACTATCGTAAAACCACTCTGGCTTGTAAGTGGATTATTCAATTTTCTCGTTCGAAAAAAGGAAAGCCAATGGCAGAAAAATTGGCTGAAGAATTAATTGCTTCTTATAATAACGAAGGAATGGCAGTTAAAAAGAAATTAGATACCGAAAGAATGGCAGAAGCTAACAAGGCTTTTGCTTCCTTAGCCAGAAAAATATAAAAAAACTTAGCCATGGAAAATTATCCTATCGAAAAAATTAGGAATATTGGTTTTATTGCTCATATTGACGCAGGAAAAACAACAACTACTGAGCGAGTTTTATATTACACTGGAATTACTCATAAAATTGGCGATATCGATGAAGGAACAACAGTAATGGACTGGATGCCCCAAGAGAGAGAAAGGGGGATTACCATTACTTCAGCCGCTACCACTTGTTTTTGGACGCCAACTTATAGAGGAGAAGATGATAATTATCGCGCAAGAATCAATATTATTGACACTCCGGGGCATATTGATTTTACTGCTGAAGTTCAACGTTCTTTAAGGGTATTAGACGGCGCAGTGGTAATTTTTGATGGTGTTCAAGGAGTTGAGCCGCAATCAGAAACAGTTTGGCATCAGGCAGATAAATTTAAAGTGCCAAGGATGTGCTATATCAATAAAATGGATAGAATTGGTGCAAGTTTTGATTTTAGTTTAAAAACAATTAGGGAAAGATTAACTCCTCACGCTACCCCCATTAATATTCCAATTGGCGCGGAAGATAAATTCGAAGGAATCATTGATTTAATTTTAATGAAAGCAGTTTATTTTGAGGGCGATAAAGGAGAAAAGGTTGTTTTAAAAGAAATACCAGAGAATTTAAAAGAAACAGCCTTGAATTGGAGAAAACAGTTAATTGAAAAAGTTAGTGCCGAAGATGAAAGTTTGATGCATAAATTTTTTGAAGGCCAAGAACCAACAGAAGAAGAAATAAGAAAAGTTTTAAGAAAATCAACTATTAAAGGAACAATTATTCCAGTTTTAACTGGTTCTTCTTTTAGAAATAAAGGAGTTCAACCATTAATTGATGCTATTGTTGAATATCTTCCTTCGCCTTTGGATTTAGAGGCAGTTGAAGGAACAGACCCAAAAACTGGAGAAAAAATTTTACGTAAACCTTTGGATTCAGAACCGTTTGCGGCTTTAGTTTTTAAAGTAGCAGCTGATCCTTATGTTGGCACCTTAACTTATTTTCGAGTTTATTCCGGAACATTTAAAAAGGGCAATTATATTTTAAATGCGACAAAAAATTCTCAAGAAAGAATTGGTCGCCTTTTAAGAATGCACGCTAATCATCGCGAAGAAATAGAGGAAATTAAAGCAGGAGATATTGCGGCAACTGTTGGTTTAAAAGATACAATAACCGGAGACACTTTGTGCGACCCAAATCATCCAATAATTTTAGAAAAAATTACTTTTCCCGAACCAGTGATTTCAATGAAAATTGAGCCAGCAACAAAGGCTGACCAAGAAAAAATGAGTTTGGTTTTGAAAAAACTTTCTGAAGAAGACCCAACTTTTAAAGTAAAAACTGATCAAGAAACATTGGAGACAATCATTTCCGGAATGGGCGAACTTCATTTAGAAATTTTAGTTGACAGAATGAAAAGAGAATTTAATGTTAATGTTTCCACTGGTAAGCCGCAAGTAGCTTACAAAGAAACAGTCCAACAAACAGTTGAAAGTGAAGGGAAATATATTAGGCAGTCTGGCGGTCGCGGTCAATATGGCCATGTTTGGTTAAAAATAGAACCCTTGGAGAGAGGAAAAGGATTTGAGTTTGTTAATCAAATTAAAGGTGGAATTATTCCTCAAGAATTTATTCCGGCTGTAGAAAAAGGAGTAAAAGAAGCAATGGAAAAAGGAATTATTGCTGGCTATCCAGTAACTGATGTGAGGGTTACTTTATATGATGGTTCTTTTCATGAGGTTGATTCTTCTGATTTTGCTTTTAAGATTGCTGGTTCAATGGCTTTTCAAGAAGGAGCAAAAAAAGCAAAGCCAGTGTTATTGGAGCCAATTATGAAAGTAGAGGTAGTTATTCCTGAACAATTTTTAGGAGATGTAATTGGCGATTTATCAGCCAAAAGAGGAAAAATAATGGAAATGTATGAAAGGGGAATGATGAAAGTGGTTGATGCACTGGTGCCATTGGGAGAAATGTTTGGTTATGCGACAAAGTTGCGCTCAATGACAGAAGGAAGAGGCACCTTTACGATGGAATTTGACCATTACGAGGAAGTGCCGCAAAATGTAATGACCCAAATTATTGAGGGAAAGAAATAGGTTAAAGATTTGACTTTTTTAAAGAAATGCTTTAAGATTATATTAACTAAAAATTCCTTAAAGGGTCGGATGAAAAATTAAAAATTAAAAATAATTTAAATTAACTTTAAAACTATGGCAGAAAAAGAAAAATTTGTAAGAAGTAAACCCCATATGAATGTGGGAACTATTGGTCATATTGACCATGGTAAAACTACTTTAACGGCTGCTATTTCCCATGTTCTTTATTTAAGGGGACTTGCTAAAAAAAGTTTGAAGGTTGATGAAATAGATAATGCTCCCGAAGAGAAAAGTCGGGGTATAACTATTAATGTTCACCATTCAGAATACGAAACAGAAAAGAGACATTATGCTCACATTGATTGTCCAGGACACATTGATTATATTAAAAATATGATTACTGGTTCTGCCCAGATGGATGGAGCAATTTTAGTTGTTTCTGCAGCTGATGGTCCAATGCCCCAGACTTATGAGCACATTCTTTTAGCAAAGCAAGTTGGCGTACCGGCAATGGTGGTTTTCTTAAACAAAGTAGATATGGTAGATGATAAAGAAATGGTTGATTTAGTAGAAACTGAAGTGAGAGAACTTTTAACAAAACATGGTTTTCCCGGGAAAGAAGTGCCGGTGATTCGCGGTTCCGCTTTAAAAGCCTTAGAGGCATCTTCAATTGATGATGAAGCAGTAAAGCCTATTTTAGAATTACTTGATGCTTTGGATAATTATCTCCCTGATCCTGTACGCGAGGTTGATAAACCATTTTTGATGCCAATTGAGGATATTTTCTCAATTGAAGGCCGGGGAACAGTTGCTACGGGAAGGGTAGAGAGAGGAATACTAAAGCTTAACGAAGAAGTAGAAATTATTGGTTATCGACCAACAATTAAAACAGTAGTTACAGGAATTGAGATGTTTAATAAGAGTATGGATGAGGCAATGGCGGGTGATAATGTTGGTTTGCTTTTAAGAGGAATTAAAAAAGAAGATATCAGAAGAGGGCAAATTATTGCCAAACCCGGTTCAATTACTCCGCACACTGAATTTGAGGCTGAGGTTTATATTTTAACCAAAGAAGAGGGCGGAAGGCACACCCCTTTCTTTACTGGCTATAAGCCTCAATTCTATATTAGAACTGCTGATGTTACTGGTGAGGTTACTTTGCCAGAATCAGTAGAAATGGTAATGCCAGGCGATAATGTAAAGTTTATGGTCAAATTAATTGTGCCAGTTGCCTTAGACGAAGGTTCAAGGTTTGCTATTCGAGAAGGAGGAAGAACTGTTGGCGCTGGTGTAGTAACAAAAATCTTAAAGTAATTTCTCTTAAAGTTTTCTCTACTCAAAGAAAACTTCAAGAGTAAAAATTTAAAATTTATTCTGTGGCAGATTCTAAAAGAAGAACTAAAACTGAAATGAAAACCGAGGTCCAGTCAAAGATTAGAATCAAAATCAAGGGCTATGACTATCGAATTTTAGACAATTCCTGTCGCCAGATTATTAATACGGTAATCAGGCAAGGAGGCGAAGTCATTGGTCCTATTCCTTTACCAACCGAAATTCATCGCTATACAGTGAATCGGGCCACTTTTATTAAAAAGGATTCAAGAGAACAGTTTGAGATGAGAATTCACAAAAGATTGATAGAAATAGTAAATCCGACCCAGAAAATAATTGAGGCTTTGTCATCTTTGAGCTTGCCCGCAGGAGTAGAAATAGAAGTAAAGATGTAAGAAGAATGAAGAAATGAAAACTGGGCTCAAGCCCAGTTTTTCAGTGAAAAGTCTTTAAAAAATTAGAAAAAATTAGAAAATAAAAAAAATTAGAAAATAACCATCCTGATATGAAATTTATTTTAGGAACAAAAGAAAAAATGACTCAGGTTTTTTCCGAGAAAGGAGAAATTATTCCAGTAACAGTTATTAAGGCTGGGCCGCTTAAAGTTACTCAAATTAAAACAAAAGAGAAAGATGGTTACGAGGCTGTTCAAGTAGGTTTTGGTAAAAAAAAGAAAATTTCTAAACCTCTGCTCGGTCATTTGAAAAATTTAGGTAATTTCCGTTGGCTAAAGGAATTTAAAATTGATGGCCAAAATTCAGAATTTAAAATAGGAGACGAAATAAAAGTTGATATTTTTGAGGTGGGAGAAAAGGTTAAAGTGATTGGCACAAGCAAGGGAAAGGGTTTTCAAGGAGTGGTAAAAAGACATGGTTTTCATGGAAGTGACGCTTCTCATGGGACAAAAGATAGGTTGCGCGCTCCGGGCTCAATCGGAGCTACTCATCCTCAGCATGTTCCAAAAGGAAGAAAAATGGCTGGTCATACTGGTTTAAAAAGAGTTACTTTAAAAAATGTGGAAATAATAAAATTGGATAAAGCAAATAATTTAATTTATTTGAAAGGAGCGATTCCCGGAAACAGAGGTTCATTGGTTTTAATCGAAGCAAAGTAAAATATGAAAGCTCAAATATACAATTTAAAAGGTGAAAAAGTAGAAGAAATAGAGTTAAACGAAAGTATTTTTGGTCAAAAATTTAACAGCGGTTTTATCCATCGCCTTTATGTTTCTTATTTATCAAATAGACGCCAGCCTCTAGCTTTTAGTAAAGATAGATCAGAAGTTCGAGGAGGAGGAAAAAAGCCTTGGCCGCAGAAAGGAACTGGCCGAGCGCGTCATTCTTCAATTCGTTCTCCTTTGTGGCGAGGGGGAGGTGTAACTTTTGGTCCGCGGCAAAAAGAAAGAAATTTTAAGAAAAAAATAAATAAAAAAGAAAAAATTTTGGCTTTGTGTCAAGTTTTATCCCAGAAACTTAAAGACAAAGAAATTATAATTTTAGATGAATTAAAAATTAAGGAGCCAAAAACAAAAGAAATGGTCGAAGTTTTTAAGAACTTGAAATTGTTTCATAAAAACAAAAAGCAACCAGTAAATAAAACAATTTTATTGATCAATCCCGAAGATAAAGAAATTAAATTTGCCAGTCAAAATATCCCTTCATTAAAAGTAATGACCACTGAAAGTATTGATTTGGTAGACCTTTTAAATTATAAATATTTAATTTTTCCAAAAACTATTTTGCCTAAATTGGAGAAAAAATTAAGTTTGAAATAATATGTCTCCTTTAAAGATTTTTCAGTCAAAGATAAAAAAACAAGAAAAAAAGTTAGAGGCAAAGAAAGAAGAAAAAGAGATTAAACCAACAATTAGCTTTTTAAAAGTTAAGCCAGTTTTGATTAAATCGTATATTAGTGAGAAAGCCACAGATTTAAGAGGTTTAAATAAATATATTTTTGAAGTAGAAAGGAAAGCAAATAAAACCGAGGTTAAAAAAGTGATTGAAAAATTATATAATGTTAAAGTTGAAAAGATTAATTTCGGAATTTTAAAGTTAAAGAAAAAAAGAATGGGACAAAATATTACCCAATTTAAACCCAAAAAGAAAGCAATTGTTACCCTTAAAGAAGGAAATAAAATTGAAATTTAGGTTCAAAAATTTTTGACTTTATATTTTAAATATTATGAAAAGATACAAACCAACAACTCCCGGAAGAAGACATTATACCGTAGAAGATCGACAGATGGTTACCACTGACGAGCCTTTTAAAGCATTAACAAAAACGATTAAAAAAGCAAAAGGAAGAACAAAAGGATTAGTCACAGTCAGACATAAAGGAGGAGGAAATAAAAGAATTTATCGAAAAGTGATTTTTGGCGAAGAAAAAAAAGGAGTTAAAGGAATAGTGAAAAGTATTGAGTACGATCCTAACCGCTCTGCTTTTATTGCTTTAGTAAGCTATCAGGATGGTGATTGGCGTTATATTTTAGCGCCAAACAATTTGAAAGTTGGTGATGAGGTAATCTGCGAAGAAAATGCTCCTTTAAAAGAGGGCAATCGTTTGCTTCTTAAAAATATCCCTATTGGCACAATGGTTCACAATGTTGAAATTCAGCCTAATACTTCAGGAAAATTAGGCAGGGCAGCTGGTACAGCAATTCAAATAGCTGGGCAAGAAGGGGAATACACTTATTTAAAAATGCCCTCTTCAGAAATAAGAAAAGTTTTAAGTTCTTGTTATGCCTCCATTGGACAATTATCTAATTTAGAGCATGGACTAGTAAGTTATGGCAAAGCAGGAAGGATGCGCGCTTTAGGAATTAGGCCAACCGTGAGAGGAAAAGTAATGAATCCTCGTGAACATCCTTATGGCGGAGGAGAAGGAAGAACGCAGCGCGGAACGAAAAGACCAAAAGATATTTACGGCAATGTTACTGGTGGAAGAAAAACAAGAAAGAAAAATAAATATTCAGATAAATTAATAGTTGAAAGAAGAAAGAAAAAATAAAAAATATGGCAAGATCACTTAAAAAAGGACCATTTGTTGACCCAAACATTTTAGAAAAACTTTCGAAAATGAAAGCGGGAGATAAAACTCCTATTAAAACTTACTCCCGCGATTCAATGATTACTCCGGAAATGATAGGGTTTGTTTTTGCTGTTTACAATGGTAAAGATTTTATTCGCGTAGAGGCGAAAGAAGAAATGGTTGGACATCGGTTGGGAGAATTTGCTCCAACAAGAAAGTTTATAAAACATGGCGGAAAAATGCAGCGGGCTTTGGAGGCAAAAACAGGCGAGGCGCCAAAAGAGCCGGAAACAAAAGTAACAAAAGTTAAGGTTTAAAGAAAAATTATGGAGGTAAAAGCACAATTAAAATATTTAAGAATTAGCCCAAGAAAAGTTAGATTAGTAACTGATTTGATAAAGGGATTAGATGTTAAAGAAGCAGAACATCAGCTTAAATTTTTACCAAAAAGGGCGGCAGAGCCAGTTTTAAAACTTTTAAAATCAGCCATAAGTAATGCAACAAATAACTTTAATTTGGACGCGCAAGATCTTTTTGTTTATCAAATTAGAGTTGATCAAGGTCCAACCCTTTTAAGATATATGCCTCGCGCCCGAGGAATGGCAAATGAAATTAGAAAACGCAGCTCCCATATTACGATTGTTTTAAAAGATAAAAAACACAAAAAAGCAGGAGAAAAAGTGGAAGTTAAAAAGACAAAAGAAAAAGAAATTTCTAAACCGCAGAAAGAAAAAATAATCATTTCGCCAAAGCAAGAAAGAAAGCAAGAAATTAAAAAAGAAAAAATAAAAACTCAAGTAATGCCTAGGCAGAGAATCTTTAGAAGAAAAGCAATATAAAATTAACTAATAATTATGGCACAGTATACTAATCCAAAAAGTTTAAGAACAGGAATTACAAAAGAGTGGGACTCTCGTTGGTTAAATTTGAAAAAGATACCCCAACTTCTAAAAGAAGACCACGCAATTAGAGAGTTGATTCTTAAAGGAGGAAAAGAATTAAGAATTGAAAAAATTGAAATTGAAAGAAAATTAGATAATATTAAAATAGTTATTCATACTGCCCGGCCGGGTCTACTTATTGGTCGTCAAGGACAGGGGATTAGTAAAATTGAAAAAGAGATTGCTAAATTATTAAGAAACCAGACAAAAGATAACAAATCAGAAAAGAAAACAAATTATAAAATTAGTGTTTCGGTGGAAGAAGTGAGAAGGCCGGAAACTTCAGCGCAAATTATGGCGCAAAATATCGCTGAGGATATTGAAAAAAGAATTCCTTATCGCTTGACAATGAAAAGAAATTTGGCTCGAATTATTCAACATAAAAATGTTGGCGGAGCAAAAATTATGATTTCCGGAAGATTAGATGGCAATGAAATTGCTCGAGACGAGTGGTTGCAGGAAGGAAAATTGCCTCAGCAAACTTTAAGGGCAGACATTGATTATGGTTTTGCTGAAGCCTATTGTACTTATGGAGTTGTAGGAGTAAAGGTTTGGATTTATAAATTACCCGAAGAAGAAAAAATAAAAAATAAATAATAAATAATTATGTTAGCGCCGAAAAAAGTAAAACATCGCAAAATGCAAAAAGGCAGGGGAAGATTTCGTACTATTGAAACAAGAGGAGTGAATTTAGATTTTGGTAGTTATGGCTTAAAGGCATTAGAGGAAAAATGGTTGACTTCGCAGCAGATAGAGGCAGCAAGAAAAGCAATTGCCATTGTTTTAAAAAAAGAAGGAAAAGTTTGGTTAAGAATTTTTCCTGATAAACCAATTACTAAGCGACCACCCGAAGTAACAATGGGAGGAGGAAAGGGTTCGGTTGAATACTATGCTTTTCCCGTTAAACCCGGGAGGGTAATATTTGAAATCGATGGCGTTTCTGAAAATTTGGCTCAAGAAGCTTTAAGAGCAGCCGCTTCAAAATTACCGATTAAAACTGCTTTTGTTAAAGATTAATATGAAAGCAAAAGAATTAAAAAATAAAAAACCGCATGAATTGCTAGAATTGTTAGCTGATTCTTACAAAAAACTAGCGGAGTTAAGATTTAGTTTAGCTCAAGGTAAAGTAAAAAATGTAAGGTCGATAAAAAATTTAAAAAAAGATATTGCTCGCATTTCGACTATTTTAAATGAGATGAATATAAAAACATAAGTTAATAAATATTTATTTAAAAAAGAATAAAATATGAAAAAGAAAGCAGTAAAAAGAAGATTAAAAGGAATAGTCGTCAGCGCAAAAATGGAAAAAACTGCGGTGGTAAAAGTTGACAGATTAAAATTTCATTCAAAATACAAAAAGTATTACAAAGTGAGCAAAAAATTTAAAGCCCATAATGAAGCGAATAAATACAAAGAAGGAGAGAAAGTAATAATCGAAGAAACAAGACCCTTATCAAAAGAAAAAAGATGGAGAATTGTCGGCTATGCCTAAAGAAAAATTTTTAATTTTAAATTTTTAATTTTTAAACAGTAATTTTTGGATACTTTAAATTTATTTTATTGGTATGATTCAACCGAGATCAATTTTAAAAGTAATTGATAATAGCGGCGCAAAAACAGTCCGGTGTTTTCGAGTATTAGGAGGAAGTTATAAAAAATATGCCCGAATAGGAGACATTATTGTAGCCTCAGTGCAACAGGCAGAACCAAGAAGAGAGATTAAAAAGGGCGAGGTAGTGAAGGCGCTGGTTGTTTGGCAAAAACAGCCATTTAAAAGAAAAGACGGCAGTTATATAAAATTTGATGAAAATGCCGTGGTTCTTATTAATGAAAAAAGAGAGCCAATTGGTAATAGATTGTTAGGGGTTTTACCAAGAGAAATAAGAGAAATGGGTTATGATAAATTAGTGGCTTTAGCCCCAGATTTTGTTTAAATTTTAATAATATGAAAATGGAAATTAAAAAAGGAGATTTAGTCTTAATCACTAAAGGAAAAGATAAAGGAAAGTCAGGAAAAGTGATTAGGACATTGCCAAAAGAAAACCGACTGATTATTGATGGTTTGAATTTAATTAAAAAAATAAAAAGACCGAAGAAGACTGACGAGAAAGGAGAAATAATGTCTGTCCCAGGCCCAATTTCTCGAGCCAATGTTAAATTAATTTGCCCTAATTGTAAAAAACCCACCAAAATTGGTCATTTGATAGAAAACGGAAAAAAATATCGCAAATGCAAAAAATGTGGTGCTAAAATACCTTAAATAAAATATGAAATTACCTTATAAAGAACAATTTAAAAAAGTAGTAATACCAGAAATGATAAAACAATTTAATCTAAAATCACCGCTTGCTGTTTGTAAAATAGAGAAAGTGGTCATTAATACAGGTATAGGAAGATTGGTTACTTCAAGTAAAAACTCCGAAGAAATAGTTGAAAAGGTTGCTGATCAGTTAAAAATGATAACTGGTTTAAAACCTTCTATTAGACCAGCGAAAGTTTCTATTTCTAGTTTTAAATTAAGGGAAGGAATGCCTGTGGGTTTAAAAGTTACTTTGCGCGGCAAAAGAATGGAAGATTTCATTTATAAATTTATTAATATTGTTTTGCCAAGAATTAGAGATTTTTGGGGAATAAAGGATTCAAATATTGACGCTTTTGGTAATTTAAATTATGGTATTAAAGAACAGACTGTTTTTCCGGAAATCAGCAAAGAACAAGCAAGCTTTGTTTTTGGTTTAGAAGTTACTTTTGTAACAAATGCCAAAAATCGGCAAATGGCAAAAGAGATGTACCGCTTATTAGGTTTTCCTTTAGAAAAATCTGATTAGAAGAAAAATCTAAAAATTTTCAAAGATAATAATTAAAATATGGCAAAAAAATCTGTAATTGCACGAGCACTAAAAAAACCAAAATATTCCACAAGAATTGTGAGACGATGTTGGCGTTGCGGAAGAAAAAGAGGTTATATGAGAGATTTTGGTTTGTGTCGAATTTGTTTTAGGGAATTAGCTTCAAAAGGGGAAATTCCTGGAGTAAAAAAATCAAGCTGGTAATAACCTCAAGAAAAATTTTTAATTTTTAAACTATATTATGACTGATCCAATTGCTGATATGATAACAAGAATAAGGAATGCTTTAATGGTTAAAAAACAAACCATTAAAGTTCCTTTTTCTAAATTTAAAATGGAGATATTGAGAGTTTTAAAGAAAAACGGTTACCTTGAAGATTTTGTTAAAATAGGTCGAGAACCAAAAAGAATGATAGAAATAACTTTGGCTTATGATGAAAACAATATTCCGAAAATTACTGAAATAAAAAAAATCTCAAAACCCTCTCAAAGAGTTTATAAAAAATCAAAGCATATTTTTCCAGCAAAAGGAAGGTTTGGCATTTATGTAGTTTCTACCCCTCAGGGAGTAATGACTGATAAAGAAGCAAGAGCAAAGAAATTAGGAGGGGAAATAATTCTTGAAGTTTGGTAAAATAATTATTAAATTTTTATTGTGTCAAGAATTGGTAAAAAACCTATAGAAATTCCTTCTGGTGTAGAGGTAAAAATGGTTAATCATACCTTTGTTGCCAGAGGACCAAAAGGAGAACTTTCTTTAAACATTTCCCCTTATTTTTTGATTGAAATAAAAGATAATTTAGTATATGTTAAACCCGTAGTTGAACAAAAAAACACTAATAAATTATGGGGAACAACCAGGGCTTTGATAAATAATTTAATTAAAGGCGTAAGTGTTGGATTTAGTAAACAATTAGAGATAAATGGCGTAGGTTATCGCGTGTCAGTAGAGGGAAATAAACTGTCTTTAAAAGTTGGCTATATTAATCCAATAGAAATAGAAATTCCCCGAGAATTGAATGTGACGGTAGATAAAAATATTATTACTATTACTGGTATTTCCAAAGAATTAGTTGGTTCTTTTGCGGCAAAAATTAGAAAAGTGAGACCGGTTGAACCATATAAAGGAAAAGGAATTCAATATGTTGGGGAAAAGATAAGAAGAAAGGCGGGGAAGAAAGTAGCCAGTACCTCTGCTTAATTAATTTTAATAATTAAATTTTAAATCTCAATGAAAAAAATGAATAAAAAGAAAGCAAGAATTATAAGGCATTCTCGTTTGAGAGCAAAAATTAGAGGCACATCAGAAAGGCCCCGCTTATCAGTTTATCGTTCTTTAAAACATATTTATGCTCAAATTATAGATGATGAATTAGGAAAAACATTAGTTGCTGCTTCTGATTTTGAAATTAAAAAAGATAAAAAGATTAAAAAAGAAGAGTTGGCCAAAAAAGTAGGGGAATTAATTGCCAAAAAGGCCAAAGAAAAAGGAATAAAAAAAGTAGTTTTTGACCGCGGTGGGTTTAAATATCATGGTCGAATTAAGGCTTTGGCAGAAAAAGCCAGAGAAAGCGGTTTAGTTTTTTAATATTATTTATGGTTAAAAGAAACCTTCAAAAAATAACTGAAGATTTTGAGACACAGGTTATAGATATTGCCCGAGTTGCGCGGGTAACAGCCGGAGGAAAAAGATTAAGCTTCCGGGCAACAGTTTTGGTGGGTAAGAAAAAAAATTATGAAATAGGGCTTGGTATAGGAAAGGGTCGCGATGTCGCTTTGGCGATTGAAAAAGCAACAAGGGAGGCAAAGAAGAATTTAATTAAAATTCCGATTATTAAAAATACCATTCCTCATGAAGTAAAGGCAAAATACGGGGCAGCAGAAATTATTTTAAAACCGGCTAAAGAAGGGAAAGGAATTATTGCTGGCGGAGTAGCACGAACGATTTTTAAATTGGCTGGTGTGCCAAATGTTAGTTCTAAAATGTTAGGAAGAACCAATAATGCTATTAATAATGCGAAAGCAGTTCTTTTGGCAATTTTAAAGCTCAA
Organism: Minisyncoccia bacterium; assembly: GCA_049969555.1. Classification (GTDB taxonomy): domain Bacteria; phylum Patescibacteriota; class Minisyncoccia; order UBA6257; family UBA6257; genus DAOOKJ01. The sequence goes on along the minus strand of JBMFOQ010000001.1, from coordinate 13,557 downwards.
GGCTCCCAAGGAAGAAAGTAAAGAAACAATAAAAGAAAAATTAGAGGAAAACAAAACCGAAAAAATATAACTTCTTTAGTTTATGCAAATACATCAATTAAGAAAAAATTATAAAAACAAAAAAAAGAAAAGAATAGGTAGAGGAGGAAAGAAGGGGAATTATTCTGGAAGAGGAATGAAAGGGCAAAAATCAAGGGCTGGCCATAAAATCAGGCCCCAGATTAGGGAGGCGATTTTAAAATTTCCTAAGAAAAGAGGATTAAAATTTAGAAAAACATCTGAGGAAAATATTCCTGTTTTATTAAGCGATATTCAAAGAAAAGTAAAAGAAAATTGTATCATCACTCCCAAAAAATTAGAAAAATTAGGATTAGTTAAATCTTTAAAAAGCAAAAAAGCACCAATTAAAATTTTGGGCTCGGCTGATTTAAAATACGCTCTCACTATAAAAAATTGTTTATTATCCAAGAAAGCAAAAGAATCAATTTTAAAAGCAGGTGGTAAAATAGAAGAAAAGAAATAAATTTAATAAATTTATGTTTAAAAAATTATTAACTCTTTTTAGGCTTAAAGAATTAAGAAAGAAAGTACTAACAATTCTTCTTCTTTTGTTTGTCTTTCGGGTAATGGTAAGCATTCCTTTACCTGGTGTTGATCAAGTAAAATTGCAGCAGTTTTTTAAACAAAACCAGATATTTGGTTTATTTAATATTTTTACTGGCGGGGCAATGTCTAATATCTCAATTGCTTTTTTGGGTATCGGTCCTTATATTACTTCAAGCATTATCTTTCAACTTCTAACAATGGTTTTTCCTTCTTTGAAACAAATGCTTCAAGAGGGAACAGAAAAAGAAAGAGCCCAGTTTGAACAGTATTCCCGAATTTTTACTGTGCCTTTGGCTCTTCTTCAAGGATTTGCAATGCTTAATTTATTAAAAAGTCAGGGAATAGTAATAATTCAAACCCCCTTTGATTTATTAAGAAATATCTTGGTGGTAGTTGCCTCCACCTTAATTTTAATGTGGATTGGAGAATTAATTACCGAACAAAAAATGGGCAATGGCATTTCTTTAATTATTTTTGCGGGAATTGTTATTAATTTACCCCGGGAACTTTTGGTAACTTTTATGAACTTTTCTTTGACAAAACTGCCTAATTTAATTATTTTTCTTTCGGTTGCCTTCCTTATTATTGTTGGCGTAGTTTTTGTTTCTCGGGGCGAGAGAAGAATTCCGGTTAATTATGCTAAGCAAGTAAGGGGGACAAAAATTTATGGTGGCGCCGCAACCTATCTTCCAATGAAAGTTAATCAAGCCGGAGTTATTCCAATTATTTTTGCTTTATCAATTTTAATGTTTCCCCAGTTAATCGGTCAATTTTTATCAACTTCAAAAAATGTCTATCTTTTAAAGGTTGCTTTGTTTTTACAAGGATTTAATACCCAATCACCTTTGTATTTAATTTTGTATTTTATTTTTGTTTTTCTTTTTACTTTCTTTTATACTTCAGTTACTTTTGAACCCCAGTCAATTGCTGATAATTTACAAAAAAGAGGAGGATTTATTCCGGGTTATCGGCCAGGGCAAGCCACTGCTAACTATTTGGCTTCTTTGAGCTCGAGAGTGACTTTTTTTGGCGCTTTATTTTTGGGGCTAATTGCTGTTTTGCCAATTCTTTTGGAGAAAGCCTCAGGCATTACCACTTTGGCAATTGGCGGAACTTCGCTTTTAATTATGGTAGAAGTAGCGATTGAAACAATGCACGCTATTGAGGCTCAATTAATAATGCGCGAATATGAAAACATCTAAACCATTAAATATCATTTTATTAGGCCGTTCTGGCTCAGGCAAGGGAACGCAACTTAATTTATTGAAAAGAAAGTTGCCCCTTATTGAGATTGATAGCGGTTATCTTTTAAGACAGTTTATCAAGCAAAAAAATCCATTAGCTAAGTCAATTAAAGAAATAATAAACAAAGGCTTTCGGGCGCCAACTTGGTTAGTGGTTTCTTTATGGTTAAAAAAAATTTTAAATCTTCAAGGCCGGGCGAATAATTTTGGTTTAATTTTTGAAGGAAGTCCCCGAAGTCTATTAGAAGCCCAGATTTTAGAAGAGGCTTTAGATTTAATGGGAAGAAAAAACATAAAAGTATTTTATATTAATGTCTCAAAAGAGGAAGTTTATAAAAGATTATCTTCAAGGAGAATTTGTAGTAAGTGTGGAAAAGAATACTCGCTTTTTTTAAGACCCGAGTTGGCTAAAAGTTTAAAGTGTCCTTTCTGCGGTGGTAAACTCGTAAAAAGAAAAGATGATAATCCGCAAGCCATCAAAAACAGAATGAAATTTTTTGATAAGGAAGTAATGCCGGTTATTAGATATTTTAAGAAAAAGAAAAAATTGATTGAGATAAACGGAGAAGGAACAGTCAAAGAAGTATTTGAAAGAATTTGGCAGCAAATAATAAAGTCTAAATAAGATAAATGTTCAATATAAAACCTTCCTCATTAATTAAACGCAAGGAGGAGATTAAAATTTTAGTTAGTGGCGGAAAAATATTGTCTCGCATTTTAAAAAGATTGGCAAAAGAAGTAAGAGAAGGAATTAGCGCTCAATTTTTAGACAATTTGGCCTATAAACTTATTAAAGAAAGCGGTGGCGAGCCGTCTTTTTTAAATTATCAGCCAGATTTTGCTAAAGCCCCCTTTCCTTATAGTTTGTGTGTTTCAGTAAATGAAGTAGTGGTTCATGGTTTACCAAAAGAAAATCTAATTTTGAAAGATGGAGATATTGTTTCTTTAGATTTGGGTTTAAAATATAAAAATCTTTATACGGATATGGCTTTAACTGTTGGGGTGGGAAAGATTAAACCGCTTTATCAAAAAATGATAAATGTTTGTGAGCAGTCTTTAAACCAGGCAATTAAAATGGCTAAAAGTAAAAATACTTTGGGAGACATTGGTTGGGCGATAGAGAATTTTGTAAGAAAAAATGGTTTTGTGGTAATTAAAGATTTGGTTGGCCATGGAGTTGGTTATCAGCCTCATGAAGAACCGATTGTTTATAATTACGGCGAAAGACATAAGGGGTTAGTGCTTTTAGAAGGAATGGTTTTAGCAATTGAACCAATGATTACTTTAAAAAATGGGGCAGTTAAAGAAAATAGCGACGGTTCTTTTTCTACTTTAAATGGCGAAATAGCAATTCATTTTGAAAAAACAATTGCCATTGGCAAGAATAAAGCAGTGGTAATAACCCCTTAAAAATGTTAAAATATATTTAATATTTTTAATTTATGTATTCTTCAGAAATTAGAAAAGACCCTATTAGCGGAAAAGCAGTCATTGTTGCTTTTAAAAGAAGTAAAAGGCCGCATGGTTTAATTAAAACAAAAAAAAGGGAACATCAACCGATTAAAGAATGTCCTTTTGAAAATCCTTTAAAGACAGGCCACAAAGAGCCATTGTTTATTATTGAAAAGAAAAGAGGCGATTGGTCGGTGATGGTTATTTTAAATAAATTTCCGGCAGTAACTTTCCAAAAATTCTTTAAGAAAAAAGAATGGTTTTATGAAAAAGAAGCGGCCATAGGGCAGGCAGAAGTAGTACTTTTAAGAAATCATAAAAAATCATTAGCCGAATTAAAACCAATTAATTCTTTAGAAATGCTTATGGCTTTTCGCGAAAGATATAATCAATTATCTCAAGACAAAAGAATAAAATTTGTTTTTCCTTTTATAAATTTAGGGAAAAGTGCTGGCGCCTCAATCACTCATCCTCATGGTCAAATAATTTCTTTATCAATTATTCCGCCTTATGTAGGACAAATTTTAAGAGGGGGAAAGAATTTTTTTAAAAAAAGAAAAAAATGTTTTTATTGTTCTAATAGTCAATGGGAGAAAAAAGAGAAAAAAAGAATAATTTATGAAAATAAAGAATATCTTTCGTTTTGCCCTTATATTTCTACCAATCCTTATGAAATCCATATTTATCCCAAAAAGCATTTGGCCAATTTTGGAATTATTTCTGACGAATCATTAAAATATTTAAGTGAAGCCCTGTATGATGCCTTAAAAAGAATTTATAAAGAATTAAAAGACCCGGATTATAATCTTTTTATTTACAGTTCTTTTCTAAAAGAACATCAAAAATTTTTCCATTTTCATTTACAAATAATACCAAAAACAGAAACAATTGCCGGTTTTGAGCTGTCGTCAGGAATGGAAATGTGCGGTTTAGCTCCAGAAGAAGCAGCAAAAAGGTTAAGAAAAATTAAAATATGAAAGAATTGATAGTAATAATTACGGCTGCTTCGCCAATTTTAGAATTAAGAGGAGCAATTCCTTTGGCAATGGGGTTTTTTGGTTTTTCAATTGAAAAGGCAATTTTTTTAAGTTTTTTGGGAAATATCTTGCCTATTATTCCCTTGCTTATTTTTCTGGAAAAGTTTTCCAATTTTCTTATTAAAAAATCAGTCTTTTTTCAGAAATTTTTTGATTGGTTATTTGAAAAGACAAGAAAAAAATTCAAAGGTAGTTATTTAAAATGGGGGAAAATAGCTTTAGTGATTTTTGTTGCTATTCCTTTTCCTTTTACTGGCGCTTGGACAGGAACAATTGCCTCTTTTCTTTTTGGGATTAAGAAAAAGGAAGCCTTTGGCTTAATTACCTTAGGGGTATTAATAGCCGGAATAATTGTGCTTTTGTTTACAAACTTAGGGATTAATATTTTAAAATAGAATTATGAAGAAAATAGTTGTTTTAAATTGGAAAATGAATCCTTCTTCTTTAAAAGAAGCACAGACTCTTTTTGAAGTTATTAAAAAATTTAGACCATCATTTGAATTAATTGTTGCTCCGCCCTATATTTATTTAGAAAAAGCAAAGAAAGTTTTTAAAAATAAAATTAAATTGGCCAGTCAAAATGTCTTTTGGCATAATCGTTTTTTTATGACTGGCGAAATTTCTCCAAAGATGTTAAAATTAATGGGTGTTGATTACGCAATTATTGGCCATTCAGAAAGAAGGATATATCTTAATGAATCTTTATCTCAGATTAACTTAAAAATCAAAGCCTGTCTAACAAATAACATTGTCCCAATTTTATGTATTGGGGAAAAAGAAAGAAAAAAAGGAAAAGGAACTGATTTTTATCTAAAAAAGATCATTTTTGACCAATTAAACGAAGCTTTTAAAGGAATAAAATTAGAAAAGAAAAAATCAATTATGATTGCTTATGAACCGATTTGGGCTATTGGAAAAGGAACCCCAGAAGACCCATTAGAGGCAGAAAAAGTAATAAATCTTATAAGGTTTTGGCTCGAGAGAAGATTCGTAGATTCAATTGCTGATTCTCTTCCTCTTCTTTATGGCGGGTCAGTGAAAAGCAGCAACTTAAAGCAATTTCTTTCCTTAAAAAATATTGATGGCGTTTTGGTCGGAAGCGCCTCAACTAACAAAAAAGAATTAGAAAAAATCCTAAATTTTAAATTTTAAATTTTAAATTAATAATATGGAGAAATCATTTGAAATCATTTTGGGTAAAACAATTAAATTTTTAGCAATTATTGTTGCCTTGGGAATCTTAAGTTGGGCTTATTTAAATTATCGGCAAGCCCAAAACATAGTTAACCCCGAAAGAATTATTACTTTTTCGGCTGAAGGAAAAGTTTTTGCTAAACCCGATATTGCTAAAATAACTTTTTCCGTTATTACCCAAGGAGAAAAAGCCGAGATAGTGCAATCAGAAAACGACCAAAAAATGGCTGGTTTGATTGATTTTATTAAAAAAGAAGGAATAAAAAACGAAGATATTAAGACAATTAATTATTCTCTTAATCCACGATATGATTATACTTGGTGTTTAAAGGATAAATCTGATAATCGTCAATGCCCGCCAAAAATAGTAGGTTATGAATTGAACCAAACAGTAGAAGTAAAAATTAGAGACTTTGATAAAATAAATGAAATTATTGGCGGTTTAACAGAAAAAGGGGCTAATCAAATTTCAAACATTAGTTTTGAAGTTGATGATATAGAAGATTACAAAAATTTAGCAAGAATAGAGGCCTTAAACAAAATAGAAAAAAGAGCCAAATTAATTTCCCAAAAAACCTCAGTAAAATTAGGAAAGATTATAAATATTTCTGAATCAGGGATTTATCCGCCAGTATATCGAGTAGCTAAAAGTTTAGAAGCGTCTCCTCTACCCCCTGAGGAAACATCATCCGCCTCCCTCGAGCCGGGACTAAAAGAAATAAATGTTACTTTAAGTGTGAGTTATGAAATAAAATAAAATAGGCGTTCCTAAGAAAATTTAGGGAAAATTATTTAAGACCTGAGGAGAGGTAAAATAACCTCTCCTTTTTTATTCTTTTTTATTCTTTTTATTTTTAAAGTAAAGTGTGCTATAATTTAAGGGGTAATAAATTATATGAATTATTTAACGCCGGAGGTTATAAAAAATAAAAAAGTTTTAATAAGAGTTGATTTTAATGTGGAGATAGATAAAGAAGGAAAAATTGTTGATGATTTTAGGATTCAAAAAACTTTGCCGACAATCAAATTTTTAAAAGAAAATGGCGCAAAAAGAATTGTTATAATTTCTCATTTAGGTCAGCCGAAATTAGAAGATTTTTTTAGTAAAGAATTTAGTTTAGAGCCAGTTGCCAAATATTTACAAGAAAAATTAAAAGAGAAGATTCATTTTATATCTTTAAAAGATTATAAAGAGATTAAACAAGCAATTAAAAAATTTGAAAAGGGAGAAATTGTCCTTTTAGAAAATATTCGGTTTTTTAAAGAGGAAGAGGAAAATGATGAAGAATTTGCTAAAGAATTAGCAAAATTAGGAGATATCTATATTAATGAGGCTTTTTCTGTTAGCCACCGAAAAGCAGCCTCACTTGTTAAAATTACTGAGTTTCTCCCGTCTTATGCAGGGTTTTTACTAGAAGAAGAAATAAAAAATCTAAATGAATATTTAGAAGCTAAATCAAATTCTTTGGTTTTGATTTTAGGCGGAGCAAAGGTAGAAGATAAATTACCATTAATAGAAAAGTTTTTAGATAGAGCAAAGTATATTTTACTTGGCGGAGTAATGGCAAATACATTTTTAAAAGGCTGGGGCTTTGAAATAGGGAAGTCAGTAATAGAAGAAAAAATGATTGAAAAAGCAAGAAATTTAGGTTCAAAAAAAGCAGAGTTGATTTTGCCTGGGGATTTATATGTTTTGGATAAAAAAGGAGAGAGAAAAATTAGAGATTTTGCCGCTGTTAAGACAAATGATATTATTGTAGATATTGGAAAAGTAGCAGCAGAATTTTATAAAAGAATAATAAAAGAAACAGAACTTGTTTTTTTCAATGGTCCAATGGGAAAAATCGAAGATGAAAGATTTCAAGAAGGAACTTTAAAAATTTTAGAAGGGATTATTGAAAAAAAAGTTGGCAAAGCAATTATTGGCGGCGGTGACACTCTAAAAAGTTTAAAAATTATTAATTTTAAATTTTCTTTCTCTAATTCAGTTTTTCTTTCCACTGGTGGCGGAGCGATGCTTAAATATCTTGCCGGAGAAAAACTTCCGGCCTTAGAAGTATTAAATTAATTGAGAATTATTTTAAATCTTTTTTATGTCAGAGATTTTTGTTATTTATCATAAAACAGATGCTGATGGATTTGGCGCCTGCTGGAGCGCTTGGTTAAAATTCAAAAATAAAGCCACTTATTTGGGGTTTGATTATCTTAATGATTTTCCTTTAGACTTTTTTAATAAAACTATCTATTTTTTAGATGTTTCTTTAAACCCCGAAAAGGTAAAAATTTTAAAAAAGAATAATAATAAAATAATTTTAATAGACCATCACCTTTCCTCTTTGAAATTAAAAAATTTAGTAGATGAGTTTATATTTGATATTAAGCATTCGGCGGCGATTTTAACTTTTAAATATTTTTTTAGAAATAAAAAAGTGCCAAAGTTATTAAAATATATAGAGGACCAAGATTTATGGAGGTTTAAACTATCCCATAGTCGAGAAATAAACATTGTAATAGATTTATTAGAAAATAACTTTGAAAAATGGTATAAGTTTATAAAAGATTTAGAAAAACCTTTGAAGTTTAAAGAGTTAATAAAAAAAGGAAAGCAAATGCTTGAGTATCAGCAATATCTAATTAAAGATATAGTTTCAAAAGCGGTCTTAGTTGAGTTTGAAAAATATAAAGTAAAGGCAGTTAATTCTTCTGTTTTAATATCTGAGGTCGGCAATGAGTTGGTTAAAAAATATCCTCCTTTTGCTCTTATTTGGTCTGTTAAGGGAAAAAAGAAAACAATTTCTTTACGTTCAGATGGAACAGTTGATGTTTCAAAAATTGCTGAAAAGTATGGCGGTGGAGGTCATAGAGGCGCTGCTAGTTTTCTTTTGCCCTTAAAAGCAGATTGGCCTTGGAAAATAATTCAATAAATATTTTTATGAATAAATTAGAAATTTATGTTGATGGCGGAAGCAGAGGAAATCCCGGCCCCGCAGCTGTAGGGTTTATTATTAATGAAAAAGAATATGCAGAATTTATTGGCGAAGAAACCAATAATACTGCCGAATATAAAGCAATTATTTTTGCCTTAAAAAAAACCAGACATTTACTGGGCAAAGAAAAACTAAAAAATACAGAAGTAATTGTTTATTCTGATTCTGATTTAGTTGTTAATCAACTTAATGGAAAATATAAAATTTTAGAAAAAGAATTAATGCCTCTTTTTATTGAAGTTTGGAATTTAAAATTCGATTTTCCTAATTTGAAGTTTGTTCATATTGAAAGAGAAAAAAATAAGCGCGCTGATAGATTGGTTAACCAGTGTTTAGATAAAGCCTCGCTTGACAAATTATTTTAAGGCGCTAAAATGACTAACTAGATAAATAATATGAAATAACCTATGACAACTCTCCCCAAGCCGTCTATTGCCCAAACTGAAATTATAGAAACGATAAGCGAGTTTAATCTCGACACTTTAGCCACCCAAGAGGTGGCTTTTAAAAATAATTTCAACGCAAGATTATTCAAAGTAGATTCTTCTAAAATTAAAAATCCTTTGTATAAAAATCAAAAATATCCAGAAGAAATTTATATTATTTATCTAAAAGAAATAGCCGAGATTGCTTCTTTTTCTCATTTAGTTGGCGAAGAGTTGGATAAAAGATGTTTGAAAGTGGGCGAGGTAGTTGCTTTGGCTATTCAAAGATTATGGCCGATAGATTTGAGTAAAACTTTGGTTTATGATGTTTTAAGGGCAGGGCCGGGTTATCGAGTAAATGAAGGATTAGAAAAGTCGGGAATTTATTTACCAAAAATCAGAATTCGTCCGCGGTATAAATTGCCTTCCTATCGCCATCATAACGGTACCAGTGGCCAGTTAGAAGTTATTTATGAAAATTTTGAAAATTTAAAAAATAATCAAGAATTTATTATCATTAAGCCTGATACCGAAGCAACTGGCGGTACTTCTAGGATGGCAATTGAAAAATTAATGGAAAATGCAAAAAAGAAGAATGTTAAAATTAAAGAAATAATTTTCACTGGGTTTATTTCTGTTCCTTCACTCGGCCTTTTACAAAGTTTAGAAGAAAAATATAGTTTTAAAATAAAAATTTTAGCCTGGGGAAATTTAACTGCTTTATATAAAAACGGTTATGATATGCCACTTTATGGAATTGATGAAGCCTATTTTAGAGAAACAGGGGAGATAAGAAAAATCGGCGGAGTAATTCCACAAGAGATTTTACAAGATTACCTTACAATATTTCCCCCGGGAGCAGACCAGCCTGGCGATTGGTCAGCAAGACAATCTTTTGTAGATACTGGTTTAGGAATGGAAAAAGGGGATATATTAAAGCATCTTCAAAATAGTTTAAAGTTTATTCAAAATCTTTATGAAATATCTAAAAACCAAAGTTGGTTTAAACAGTGGCATAAAGAGATTTTTGAAAATGAGATAGATAATCTTAAAAATGAAATTAATAATCAAAAACCCCGGCGTTAACCGGGATTTTTGATTAAAATTTTTGGGTTTTGTTTGTAAGCCGAATTCTGTCTACTTCTATCTTTTTGAAAAAGATGGAAGGAGGTAGTCATTTCTCTAGCGCTGATGTTTCCATTAGCGTCAAGCGAGCACTCCAAATATATTTTGGCACGACTCTTGCAGCCAGCAAGGATTTAGCCGTTTCACCCCTAAAATTGCTTTTAGGGCTACCCTGTAAATAAATTACAGGGTTCTTTAACCTTTCGGTTAAAGACGTCTCTGTTCGCACCTCTCTCTTAAATCATCACTCTTTATTGTTGCCAATAAAGAGTTTTGAGATTTAAAAGGGTGGCTTTTAACCACTGCCTTTTTCTCTGTTAAAACACAGAGGGCTGTTCGGACTTTCCTCTGGATAGTTTTTAAAATATCCAGCGACTACCCAACAAAACCTTTTATATTATAACATAATTTTTAAAAGAAAGCAAAAATTAAAATTTCGTTTAAAAATTGCATAATTCTAAAAATAATAGTAAGATAATAAGGAAGAAAAAGTAAAATGCGGATTATTAAAATAGTTTTACTTTTGATTTTTTGCCTATTAATTTTAGGGGGTATTTTTTATTTAGGCGATTATCTTACCAATTTAAAATATAGTAATCAGAAAGTTATTGAAATTTTTAAAAATGAGAGATTGGGTGATGAATTTAATTCTCGTTTAGAAGCTTTAAGTAAATTAAAAGAAGCAAAAGAGAATTTTTTTAAAACAAAACAAAAATTAGAACAGTTTATTTATCTTATTCCAAAAATTAAAGATGATGTAGTTTTAAAAGAAAATTTAAATGAGATTATTGATAATTTAGATTGTTTTTTGGAATTTAAATTTATTAGTGATGGTTTAAATCAAAAAGAAAATAGTCTTGATTGTTTAAAAAATTTAGCCATAAAACTTGAAACGATAAAAAATTTAGATATTTTACCGATAAATCAATATCAGCAAAATATAAACTCTCTTGTAGAATTTTTAGGAGATAAAGAAAAGAAAAATTATTTGGTTTTAATTCAGTACCCGTTAATCCCAAGACCCAGTGGTGGATTTTTGGCTGCTTATGGAATATTGAGTTTTGATAAGGGCAAAATTTCTTTTGTTGGTGATCATATTATAGATTTAGATAATTTTTTTACGAAAAAGATTATTCCCCCAGAGCCATTAGAGATAATTGCCAATCAGTGGTTTTTTCACGATCTTAACTGGTTTTATGATTTTAATTTAACCGGGAAAAAGATTTTAGAAAATGCCCAAGGTATTCTTTCGCTAAAATTAGATGGAGTGATTATTATAAATCCAGAAGTGGTGGCCCAAATTTTAGAACCAATAGGAGAAGTAAAGATAGAAAACTATCCTTTGGTAATTACTGCTAATAATTTTAACTACTTTTTAAAAGAACAATTGGAAGCAGGGATGAAGCCGGGTCCTTTAAGGGAAAAACCGCTTGTTTTAGATAAGTTTTTTAGCGCTCTTTTTGAAAAATTAAAGGGAATTAATTCTGAAGAACTGATTAATTTATCAGAACAATTTAGTAATTTTCTTTCTCAGAAAGACATTCAGCTTTATTTCAGAGACGAAAATTTAAATCAATCTCAAATTTTTCAATCGAATTCTGATAAAGAAAAAGCGAGCGATAATTTTATTGGCGTTAATTTTAGTTATTTGGAGAAAGAATTTCAAGAAGATAGTCGGCCAAAAAGAGTTATCTTAAAGACCGAAATTTCAAATGAGAATCAATTTATTAATCAGATTACTGTTAATGCCGAAGCAAAAAATCCGCAAGAAAGAAAAATGTTAAGTTATCTTAAAATTTATCTTCCAGAAGATATAGAAGTACTTGAGGCAAGGGGATTGGTTCAATTAGATAAAGAAGATTTATCCGCTTATTATCAAAAATTAAATTATATTAAAGATGAAGATCTGACACTAGCTGAAGAAAATCAGATAAAATTTAATGATACTGGTCTAACTTTATACAAAGAAAACGGAAAGTTAGTTGCTGGCGGTTTTGCTTATTTAGGACAAAGTCCTTTTGTTTTGAAATACGCTTTACCTAAAGTATTAAAAACTGCCGGAGAACAGTTCTCCGTTAAAATTTTGAAACAAAGTGGGCAAAATATTAATTTTTTATATAAATTTGTTTTACCGGATAATTTAAAATTAGGGTCAACTCTTTTTCCATTCGGCAAATGGATTCCGCTTGATAAAGACTTAAATATTAAAGTTACTATTGAGAAAAATGAACCCTCTTTTTAAAAAAATTTTTAATCATCGTTCAGAAACAATTTTAGGAGCAGGATTAATTACTGTTAGTTTTGCTTTATTAAGTTCGGTTTTAGGAATTGTAAGAAACGCATTATTGGCCTCTCGTTTTGGCGCTTCTTCAACTTTAGATATTTATTATGCTACTTTTCGTTTGCCGGATTTAATTTATAACATTTTTATTGTGGGAACAATTTCTGCGGCTTTTATTCCGCTTTTAAACGATTATTTAACTAATGAAAGAGAAAAAGCCTGGCAATTTTCTTCTTTGGTAATTGCTTTAGTTTCCTTTTTTTTGATAATTAGCGGTTTAGGAATCATAATTTTTGCCCGGCCTCTTTTAAAAAAGATTTTAATTGGTTTTAGTGAAGAAAATTTACAAACAGCCGTTCTTTTAACAAGAATAATGATGATTCAACCGCTTCTTTTGGGAATTTCTGCTGTTTTTTCTTCTATTTTAAGAAGTTTTCGTCTTTTTTTAATTACCGCCTTAACCCCGGTTGTTTATAATGCCGGAATTATTTTTGGAATTCTGTTTTTATCACCAATTTTTGGTTTGAAGGGTTTAATTTACGGCGTAATTTTTGGCGCCTTTCTTCATCTTTTTATTCAATTACCAGCGTTACTCTCTTTAGGTTATCGTTTTGAAAGATTTAAAATTTCTCTTTTTATTTTTAGTTTAAAGAAAATGTTTGCCATAATGTTTACCCGTTCTTTAAGCATAGTTCTTTCTCAGGTGTTTTTAGTTGGCATTACTGCTATTGCCACTTTATTAGAAGAAGGAACAATCACTATTTTTAATTTTGTAGATAATATCTTACCTTATACAATTTTTGCCTTGCCTTTGGCTGATGCTGCTTTTCCTTATTTGTCGCGTTTAGAGTCAGAAGGGAAGAAAGAGGAATTTATTTTTCACTATTTAAAAACCCTTATTTTAATTTTACTTTTTATTATTCCTTTTGCTTGTTGGATTATCGTTTTTCGAGAGCCAATTGTTAGATTTCTTTTGGGTTATGGAAAGTTTGGCTGGAAAGCAACTGTTTTAACAATGGAGATTTTATCTATTCTTTCTTTAGCAATGATTTTTCAAAGTTTAAATTATTATCTTTTGAAAGTATTTTTCGCCAAAAAAGATGCCAAAAGACCATTTATTTCTAGTTTAATTGCTTATCTTTCTGGCCTGGGATTTTGTTTTTACTTGGGAACAAAATATGGACCCCACGGATTAGCCTGGGGAAT